>JAURQB010000121.1 GCA_030836365.1 Bdellovibrionota bacterium
GTACTCTTTTCCAAACTTCCCCGTATCCCAACGATGTTCAATATCTCTAAAGAGCTCAATACCAATTTTGTATGGGTTAATTTGCTGTTTACTCATGGCCATCACTCCTGCATGATGATCAGCAAAGTCAATAATTTCACTTGCAGTAAGAGCGTTTTGAGTCATTATTTTTGAATGCCAATAACTCGCCCATCCTTCATTCATAATTTTTGTCATTCTCTGGGGAAGAAAATAGTAAGCTTCTTCTCTGAGAAGACCAACAATGTCAGACTGCCACTCCTCCAAAGGTGCATTTTCCATTAAAAAACCCATTACGTCTCGACATGGTAACTTCGAATCCACAACTCGCTGTACTTCTTCTACTTCAGGAACATCACCAAGAATTTTCTTTTCTTGATCGTACCTTGCTTTTGACCTTAAAAAAGATCTCAACGCATCAGAACTTCCCTCCATTTCATCATACTGATCATCGACTTCACTAGAAGCATCCTTGTTTGTTACACCAAATAAGTTGTTCACATCCAATAGATTTTCTATGCTTAAAACTTTGTCGATGAATGCCTCAACTTTCTCAATACCATGAGTATCCATGTACCGACGGATTTTTGTCCCATGATTTGCCATCACATCCATCATCTTTCGATTCGTACCACTAAACCAATAATTATTTTTAAAAAAGTCCGCGTGGCCGTAAACATGCGCCATAACTGTTTTTTGATCAACTAAATTATTCGCTCTCAGTAAATAAGCATAACAAGGATTGGTATTAATAACCATTTCATAAATTTTTTGTAGGCCGTATCTATAACCTTTAGATAGCTGGTCATAATCCATACCAAATCGCCAGTGCGGGTAGCGGCTTGGAAATCCACCCTGGGCGGCTAAAATATTAATTGTGTCATAGTCACAAACTTCAAATAAAACAGGATAAAAATCAAGGCCATAATCAATAGCAAATTTTTCAATTTCTTGCTTTAACCTTAGGAGCTCATCTTTAATTGGTTCTGTACGATGCATAAGTTATTTTCCCTTCCCTAAGAAATCTTTGATCGAATCTAAAATAGCTTCCTTATTTTTTATTTTACTTAAAATAACACTGCCAGCTTCCTCCCCGTATTTATTTTTTAAATCCTTATAAAACTGCCCCGAACCATATCTACTTTCAACCTGTCCGTAGCAAAAAACATTTGAGGCAGGAATAATATCTTTGTCTAATATATCTAGGCACAATTTTGTATCATCAGTTGACCAATTATCACCATCTGAAAAATGGAATGGATAAATATTCCATTCGTTTGGATCATAATCACTCTGAATAATTTCTCGGCAAAGTTTAAAGGCACTACTAATTAATGTACCACCACTTTCTCGAGTCCTAAAAAATGTCATTTCATCTACTTCTTTTGCCGTTGCATCATGTATGATGTATCTAATATCAATTTCCTTATACTGGCTCTTTAACCAAAGATTAATCCAAAAACTCTCTGTGCGAACTATTTCTTTTTGCTCGTCTCCCATCGACCCTGAAACATCCATCATGTAAATGACTACTGCTGAATTTTCAAATTCAACACTTGAAGATGAAGATCGAAATCGCATGTCACTTTTAATCGGTATAATTACCGGATTATCATGATCATAACTTCCAATTGATATTTGGCGCTTTAGCGCTTCACGGTAGCTCCGCTTGAAGTGTTTTAGAGAGTCAGGCCCAACCTGCCCAATACTATTGTATCGCTCAGTCACAGATTGTATGGCTTTTTTCCCTTTGGGTTCAATATTCGGTAGCTCTAATTCGTCACCTAAAATACTTGCCAACTCATCAAGCGAGAGTTCAACGTCAAGGTCTTTATTCCCCTCACCTTGCCCAGCCTCTCCTTCGCCTGGTTGCTCTTCACCTTGCCCATCAACTGGCTCACCTTTTTCACCTTCGCCCTGGCCCATACCGCCTTGCTGCTTGCCACCAAATTTAAAACGAGGTGTTTCAATTGATGGCATAGGAATCTTGTAGGATTTATCTCCTTTTGGAACGGGCATTTCACCTTGGGATACATATTTCTTTAGATTGTCTCTAATTTTTCCTTTAATGATTTTTCTAAACCTAGAATGGTCCCTTTTAATTGGATGGTCCATCTAACTCTCCTTCTATCAAGAGTTGTTCTTAATTAATTTAATTAAGATTTTGCGGAGTCGCCTTTGGCAAAAATAGAGGCGACAAAATTAAGTGCATCAGTTGCACAAATTTCGCAGTAACCAAAGTTTTTAATTAATCTAGATTTAACAACATCAATCTTTTCCTGAGTTTCCTTGTCAACGACTTTGGAAATAATAGTGGTTAATTTGATAGAGTCTTTTTGATCTTCAAAAAGTTTAAGTTCTAATGCACGGTGAAGTCGTTCATTCATTTTGTAGTCAAAAGATTTGCCTTCAATCGCAAGCGCTCCAATGTAATTCATGATTTCTCGTCTGAAATCATCCTTACGACTTTCAGGGATATCAATCTTTTCCTCAATTGAGCGCATGAATCTTTCATCTGCATCCTCAAGACGGTTGGAGTACTTATTTCGAATTTTTTCCTTTTGAGTATAAGCTTTAACATTGTCGACATAGTTGGCACAAAGGGTTTGAATGGCAGTTTGATCGACACTAATCGCTTTTTGTACATCATTTTTAACTGTATCCTCGTACTCTTGACGACTGACGGCAAGCATCTCACGATAATGATCCCCTTGATCAGGGCTACTTATTAAGCCGTGATGCTTTAAGCCTGATTCTAGTTCATTAAAAACCATGAAAGGGTTAATGCAACCAAGGTGACCATTTTTGACTAACGCATTAGATATTTTATCCTGAATATATCTTGCAGAAATTCCCTCAAGTCCCTCTCTTACTGCTTCTTTCCTGAGCTCTTTAACATTGTCCTCATTATAACCTGGTAATGTTTTACCATTGTACAATTTTAGTTTTTGAATTTTAGTCAAGTCAGCTTTTTTAGGGTCTTCGAGTCAAGTTAATATTGCCCAAATACTCGCCATTTCTAAAGAATGAGGAGCTATGTGAACATGAGGAATTTTCTCCGCATTAAAATCCTTTTGATAAATACGTACCTCTTGATCCAGTCGTGTAATGTAGGGGACGTCGATTTTTACCGTTCGATCTCTAAGCGCTTCCATAAACTCGTTGCTTTGTAGCTTTTTAAACTCTGGTTCATTGGTATGGCCAAGAATCACTTCATCAATGTCTGTTTGAGAAAACTTTTTAGGCTTAATAGAGTGTTCTTGACTGGCACCAAGTAAGTCATAAAGAAAAGCAACATCGAGCTTCAGAACTTCAATAAACTCCACAATCCCTCTATTCGCTATATTGAACTCTCCATCAAAGTTAAAGGCACGAGGGTCACTATCACTTCCATATTGGGCTATTTTTCGATAGTTAATATCTCCCGTTAACTCAGTTGAGTCTTGGTTTTTTTCATCTTTTGGTTGAAATGTACCAATCCCGATACGATCTTTTTCAGAAAGAAGAAGACGCTTGACAACGACGTGCTTCATTACCTTCTTCCAGTCACCATCATATTTTTCCATGTAAGCATTGAAAATATAACGATCAGCAGGAGATACTTCTCCTTTTATCTTCACTTTATGATCAGAGTCTTGTCCCTTATTCACCTCCTCTAGAAATGATTTTCTCACCTCTACAGGAATTAACTTTAGCGGCTCTTCATGCATTGGGGATGGAAAGTTATTTTGTCCTCCAAGGATATCAGTTGCCTCATCGTCAACCCACTCAAACGTATATAATGCACCATCATCTGAACGAGAGTAGTGCTCCAGCCCCTTTTTTAACAATCTTGCGATTGATGATTTAGCAGAACCAACGGGCCCGTGTAAAAGAAGAACTCTTTTCTCCGTCCCATATCCAGATGCAGCGGACTTAAAAAAATTAACCAACTTCATCAAGTGAACATCAATACCAAAAACAGCATCAGCACCGTTATCAAAGGGATCATCAAAAAAGTGATACCTCGTAATATCTTTTTTGTATTCAGTGTATGAGCTCATGCCAAAGGAGACGATCATGTCATAGATTCGCTGAAATGAATTCCTTGTAACTTTAGGATTGCTTGAAACCAGATCGACATATTCTTTGAAAGTGCCTTTCCAATGAAGGTGAGTAAAGTCTTCAACTTTGTAGTTTTCCTCCATAAATTTATCAATATCGATTTGGCCCATCTTCCCTCCCAAAATAAATTTAGGTAATTAATAAATCACCTCTTTTATATTGTACTTGGTCTGTTGAACCAACTCAAAGAAAATTAAACAAAAACAACATTTTTTATTGTTTTCTTTTTACAACAAGAAAAAACCAACCGCTTAGTGATCGATTAAGTTAATTTTGGTTATAATATTTTCAATTAGATTTTAAGGAGTCACAAAAAGTGGGCATAATTTCCAGTGGACAGACTAATATCGGGATGATTCGAGAAACAAACCAAGATGCTATATATTTAAACCGGGAAACAAATCTATTTATTGTGGCCGACGGTATGGGTGGACACAACGGAGGAGATATTGCGAGCTCAATTCTTGTCAAATGCGTTCCGGAGTATTTTGATCGTCATCAAAATGAAGGACCTGAGGAGCTACTGTCTGGTTCCATAAAGTTTTCAAGCAACATTATTTATCAAAAAGGTATTGAAGAAAAACAATTAAAAGGCATGGGAACAACGGCTGTCGCCTGCTTTTATAAGGAAAGCCATCTTTACATTGGCAATGTCGGCGACTCACGCGCCTATCTGATACAGGGTGACAAGATTTATCAACTAACAATTGATCACTCACTTGTTCATGAAAAATCATCACTCTCAATCTTGTCGGGCCTTGGAAATTATGATCGACAAAAGGAATCTGAAGACCCTCAAAAAAATGTGCTCATTAGAACTGTCGGCTTTGAGAAAAACTTAAGCGTGGATGTATTCACATACAAAGTGTCCAGAAATGACTTGTTTTTAATATGTTCAGATGGTTTGCATGGAAAAGTTAGCGATGAGGTTATTTTGGAAACATGGCAAAAAAACCATAACGGAGATGAAGTTACCCAAGAGATCATTGACACAACCGTTCAAAAGTTGATTGACATCGCCAATCAAAATGGTGGCAATGACAATATTAGTGCGATCATGATGTATGCCAAATAATAGGAATTTGCTGATTGCCATTGCCTGTCTAAGACACTAAAATTAAATATTGTTTTTCATCCGATTAAAAATGGGCACTAACTGTGAAGAGGTTTCACACCGTGATGGTCATACCAGACGGTACTAAAAATACGCACTCTTTTAGAATACCAAAAGTTATTTGGAACAGTCTCCTTATCATCTTTGCCTTCGCAACAATTTTAATTGCAATTTTAACCTATGATTATTTTCAAATTCTCCAGCAAGTATATCGAAACAAATATCTATCCACCGAAAACTCGCAACTAAAAGAGCAAGTTCAAATTTTACAATTGAAAATGAATTCACTTTTGACTGATGTTGAGCGAATTCAAGAATTTGAAAAAAAACTTAGAATCATGAGTGGCGTTGAACGCAGTATTGAAAATGACAAAAAAGAAAAAGAAGAGGAAATAGATATAAAAATCCTCATGGATAATCGAAGCATTCGTCTTTCACCAGACTATTCTCTTCTCAATCAACTGTATTTTCAAAAACTCTCTCCCTCAAACAGCGATCAAAGACTAAGTTTATTTTCGCTTACTCAGCCTTATGAGACGACAACCACACAAGACGCCGAAAGCCTTGCGATGTTAGACTTTAAAATAAATAATGCCTCTAGTATCGTTCGCACCTTGGAAAAGCGAGTCGGCATCATCGAAAATGAAATAAGTCGGAAGAAATATTTTTATCAATATACCCCTAGCATTTATCCAACAGACGGATGGGTAACAAGCTATTACGGGCCAAGAAAGAGTCATTACGCTAAAAGAATAAAAATGCATGAGGGAATTGATATTGGTGCCCCCTCTGGCCACCCTATCAATGCTACTGCAGATGGTATTATCAGCTATGCGGGTAAAAAACCAGGGTTTGGTAACTTCATAAAAATTAAACATGGCTATGGTATTGAAACAATATATGCACACGCAAAAAAACTATTTGTAAAATCGGGACAACAAATTAAGAGAGGACAAAAAATAGCCAGTGTTGGAAGCACGGGTTATTCAACCGGCCCTCATGTTCACTACGAGGTCAGGGTTAACGCTGTCCCTGTTGACCCGCTATATTTTATTTTAAATTAAATGAGGAGTAAGAGTGCTCAACTTAGTTAAGAAAATTTTTGGAACAAAAACAACAAGGGACCTAAAGAAGATAAAACCAGTCCTTGATAAAATCAATGACCTCGAAGCAACTTATAAACCAATGAGTGATGATGAGTTAAAATCTCAAACAGCTAAATTTCGAGATTCTTATCAAAAAGCAATCGAAGAAGGTGTTGATTCCCATGAGGCGTTAAATCAAATTTTACCTGATGCTTACGCGATTGTAAGGGAAGCTTCAATCAGAGCACTTGGTATGCGACACTTCGATGTGCAAATAGTTGGTGGGGTCGTTTTATTTCAGAACCGAATTGCTGAAATGAAAACCGGTGAAGGAAAAACGCTGACAGCAACGCTACCACTTTACCTTCATGGAATATCTCAAAAAGGAGCCCATGTTGTTACCGTTAATGACTATCTTGCGAAACGTGACCAAGAGGAAATGGGAGTTTTATTTAACTGGCTCGGTTTAACTACTGGTTGCATCCTGACAAACATGGATGACGAAGAAAGAAAAATTGCTTACGCTGCAGATATCACTTACGGTACAAATAACGAATTCGCTTTTGACTACCTTCGTGACAATATGAAATTTACGCTAGAAGACTATGTTCAACGAGATCATAATTTTTGTATCGTTGATGAGGTTGATTCGATATTGATTGATGAAGCCAGAACACCTTTGCTCATTTCTGGCCCAAGTGAGAGCAATACCGAACTTTACAATGTGGCCAATAAGGTCATCCCAAAACTTAAAATTAATGTGCATTTCACCATTGATGAAAAAGCTCACTCTGCCATTTTGACAGATGAGGGAACGAGTGAAGTACAAAAGATCTTGAAAATAGATAACTTGTTTGATGTTCAAAACTCAGAGCTTCTCCATCACCTCAATCAATCGCTAAAAGCACATCACCTCTTTAAGCTCGATGTTCATTACGTTATCAAAGAAGGAAAAATTATTATCGTCGATGAATTTACAGGTAGGTTAAAAGAAGGATCTCGCTGGTCTGATGGGCTACACCAATCTGTCGAAGCAAAGGAAGGCGTTCCAATTAAATCTGAGAACCAAACGCTAGCATCTATTACATTTCAAAACTATTTTAAGCTTTACACAAATCTTTCAGGGATGACTGGAACAGCTGACACTGAGGCTGAGGAATTTAACAAAATATACAACCTAGATGTTGTCGTTATTCCAACCAATCTTCCAATGATTAGAGATGAC
>JAURQB010000122.1 GCA_030836365.1 Bdellovibrionota bacterium
AAAGTGGCAAAATCTTTTTTTATCTGAATTGCCTCCTCTATATCTTCTGGAGAAAAGTTATCAAGCATAAAATGTCTCACTCCAAGCTCAAGACCAATTTCAAGTTCTTTTAAGTCGTGAATCTCTAACTCAATTTCTTTATACATGGAATTCATCGAACGAAAAAAATCTACTGCTTCTTTTACGCCACCAAAAAAACTCTTATGATTGTCTTTAATCATCCATAAGTCTGTCTGTGAAAAACGATGATTAAAGCCTCCACCAAGCCGCACTCCATACTTTTCAAGATCCCTTAAACCTGGGGTCGTTTTTCTTGTATCTAAAACCTTTATTCCAAATTCATTAGCTTTATCCACGAACTTTTTTGTATATGTACTGATAGAGCTTGATCGTTGCAATAGATTAAGCGCGATTCGCTCTCCATTTAAGGCAACATTAAATGGTAATTTTAAGCTCAAAACGACGTGCTCATTTTTCTTAACTTCTTTTCCTTCGTATTCTTTAAAAAGTTCTTCCCATGTTTTTTGATTTTCAAGAAACGCCTCTCGATTGAGAAATTTAAAAGCACCAAAAAAGTAATGCAGGCCACTTAGAACCATATCATCTTTTAATTTTAGCTCACAGTTCACATTGTCTCTTGGCAGTGAGGCTTGATAAAAAAGATTTTGCCCAACAGCATCTTCATTAAATAGAGGCTCAAAAAAGTTATTTCCAGGTGTTGTAAGAAACATTTAATCTCCAAAGTTGAGAATAATACAAAATTATCGTTCTTATTTCATAACGTTGGCCATACCTAAGTGGCAATGCCTTCTTGCATAAAAATCATGTCCAAAAGCTTGATTTTTGTATACTTAATCTCTGCAATACTTTTTTCATATCAACAGGCTCAAAGACCGAACTTCTACTCGGTGCAAAAAAGTAAAAAGTGTCCATGGATATCCACTAAGCCTGCCTTCAAAAACCAGACTAATATTCTTAAAAAATCATTTTTATGCGGAAATAAAAAAGGACTAAAAAAGGAAGTCAAAAAAGCATATAAAAACTTAAACTTATATCACCTTTTTACACCTTCAGGAATTCATCTCAGTATTTTCTATTTGTTAAATACGCCCTTAATTAAATTAGCTTCTCATTTATCAATCCGCTTTGGAATCATTTACAAAATTATACTTTCAATTTGGCCTTGGTTTTTTTCTGGTTTTTTTTCACTAAAGAGAATTGGGGGCATGCATATGTTAAAGATGCTGCCTCACCAGCTGTCAAACCAGCAGATATTTTTTATCTTTTTTACATTCGACTTTTTCTGGGGAACCTATTCAATGTCACCTATGAGTTGGAGCTACAGTTTTCTTTTTCTGGGGATCGTTTTTCATACCTACCAAAAGTCATTTCTTCATTTCTCTTTATATCTTTTTAGCGGTCAATTACTGGCATCTATTTTTAGTTATCAAGAAATTTACCCCCTTTCATTTTTTCCATCTTTTGTCTTAACCGCTTTATTTACACCTGTTTTTTCTGTTTCTTTTATCGATAATTTTTTTAGCTTTATTGGTATAAATTTTCTCACTCCTTTAAATAACTTATTTATTAATACCTTCAATTATTTAGTCATGTTTACTAACAATATATTGATTCATACCTTTAGCGTAAAGCCTGAGATCACTACGTTACTTTTCACTTTTGGTATTTTGATAAAAAATAAAAAAGTAATTTTTCTTTCACTTCTTTTAACATCAGGTCGAATTTATAATTTACCCGACTCAAGAGCAAGGCAGTCTGCCTATGAATTTCAAAACGATTTTTATTTTAAGCAAAAAATAATTAAATCTTCTCGTGACAAGAGAGGAACAATTAAAATTGAGTTTGATAATAGTCGAAGATGCTCACTAAAACTTCTCAATTACGGAAAACAAAAAAAATGCCGATTCAAAAAACGAAAATAGAATTAGTATTCAAGAAGTTTTTTAAGCTCATTGTATACATTATCAGTCTGAGGAAGAATAACTTCTTCAAGATCAGGACAATAAGCACAATGAGAGTCAAGCGCCGTAACTCGCATAATTGGTGCATCCAGAGCTTCAAAGCACTCTTCATTTACTCTCGCTGCAATTTCTCCAGCAAAACCAGATGTCTTCGTTTCTTCATGAGCAATTAAAAGTCTATTTGTTTTGGATAATGATTTTTTTACAGCTTCCATATCAAATGGAACAAGTGTTCGAGCGTCAATGACCTCAACACTAAAGCCTTCTGACTCTAGTTTCTTTGCAGCATCAATCGATTTCTGAACAAGCGCCCCCCAACAGACAACGGTCGCATCCGTTCCAGCTTTCGCTACTCTCGCTTTTCCAAATGGAATCATATGATCATCACTGAGTTCACCTGTTCTGTTGTAGCCTTGATAATACAAATGCTTGTGCTCTAAAAATAAAACAGGATCATCCGCTTTAATTGCCGTTCTCAATAAACCTGCAGCGTCATAAGCATTTGATGGAAAAGCAACACAAATTCCAGGGATATGAGTAAAAATAGATTCACCACATTGTGAGTGATAAATGGAGCCACCTCTAAGGTAACCACCAATTGGTGTTCGAACAACCATTGGACATTTAAAATCTCCGCCAGAGCGGTAACGAGTTGTCGCCATTTCATTTTTTAATTGCATGAAAGCAGTCCAGATATAATCAAAAAATTGAATTTCTACTACAGGCTTTAAACCTCTCATGGCCATACCAATTGCGCGGCCAACAATGTTAGCTTCAGCTAATGGCGAATTGAATACTTGATTTTCAATACCTGCTTTTTGCACACCAGAGGAAATTTTAAAAACCCCGCCTTTACCTTTTAAACCTTTTTCGTATTTTTCAACTTCTGTAAAGTCAGCAACATCCTCACCGAACACTCTAATTAAAGGATTCTTTTTAACCTCATTTCGAAGCACAGAGTTGATCGCTTGGGCCATTGGTACATCTTCTTTACCTTTGACTTCACTCTCGTTACGAAACTCATCACTTGAAATTAGGTGATCATGAGAAAAGAGGTGGTCAAGCGCCGTTTCTTTTTTAGGCCAAGGAGTTGCAATTGCTTGATCAATCGCCTCACGAACTTGCTTATTAATTTTATCTTTAATTTCGTCTAATTCTTTATCACTTAAAAGGCCAAGCTGAAGTAAAGTTTCTGGGTAGGAGTTTACAACATCTTTTTTTGTTTCAACTTCAAGCTCTTCCTCTGTTCGATACATTCTTTGATCATCACTCATTGAGTGACTGTAAGGTCTCGTCACATGAGCATGAATTAAGGCCGGTCCATTTTTTGAACGAATATATGCTTCAGCTTCTCTTGCTGCCGCGTAAGACTCAATTGGACAATTTCCATCACATTCAACAACTTTCAAACCAGGAAAATTAGCAAGCGCTTTAGAAATACTTCCCTCTGGCATTTGAACAGAAACTGGAACAGAAATAGCGTAACCGTTATCCTCAACACAAAACATTACGGGAAGTTTATTTACACAAGCGGTAGTTAAGCCTTCCCAGAATTCACCTTGAGATGTTGTCCCATCTCCAGTTGAAACATAAGTGACTTCATCATCTTGAAAAGCAATATCATGCTTCTTTCCCATATTTCTAATCTGATTTAAATACTCCCCGGCTTCAGCAGTTCCAACACCCTGAAGAAATTGGGTTCCCGTACAACTTGATTTAGAGATAATATTTAATTTTTTATTTCCCCAGTGAGCTGGCATCTGTCTACCGTGACTTGCAGTATCGCCCGTATTACCATTCGCCTGACAAAGCATCTCATAAGGAGTTACGCCCAAACCAAGGCAAAGAGCGCGATCTCTGTAGTATGGAATGAACCAGTCATATGTTGGCTTAAGAACACTGGCAATCGCCGTTTGAATTCCTTCATGACCAGCTCCCGAAATTTGAAAAAACGCCTTTGATTGTTTCTTCATCGTAATTTCAGCATCATCAACTTTTCTTGAGGTATAAATATTTTGATAAAAACCAACAAGTTCCTTTTTTGTTAAACCGAATCGCTTAATAATTTCGAGTTTCTTTTCATAAAGTTCATCAAATTCTTGGTTTTCTTGCAGGTTTTTTTCCATAAGAAGCTTCCTAATATCAATATGTTATGAATTTAAATTCTTTGGGATATTAACCCAAAATAACTAGGAATGTCCAACTGACGCCACGCGCGTCATCATTTATCTGTAATTAGGAATTAAAACCCTTGAGAAATAGACATCGCGAAGCGACGGTCCTCTTGTCCTCTAAACTCAGAAGCGGTTTTATCAATTGCATATGTCGTTAAATCGAATTCAAGCTTTCGAGACTTTAGCCCTAACCCAAAACTTCCAAATCCATCCGAATACCCAAAACGAACAAACAGAACATTATAAAAACCAATTTCGGCTCCCATCGCAATTTTTCTAGAAGTTTCGACCTCTTCATACTGATTAGACGCATCTCTATAATCAATTTCCAAATGCATCGTAGTTCTCTTACCAAGTCGAGGGGTCAATGATAGTGCAACAACAGTATTTCGCTCAATTTGAGAAATTCCTACTGATTCCTCCGAATCAAACCTTGCATCTAAAGCGTTGTGGACAGTAACAGATAGTGTTGGCAACATTGTAATTGGAAGTGTTAGTCTCCCTCCTGCAATGAAGACCATCTGACTTCCTGTTTTATAGGAATCATCACTAGGCTCAAAACTTGCTGTCCCGTCCACATCCCCCATTAACTCTTTTCTAGTTAAATAAATTCCCGTAACACCAAACTTGAGAATTCCTCCATTGAAACTAAAGTTTAATGTTCCATATGGCCCGTGATCTAGACGATCGGCGAATTCAAAGGTCGTGGAATTTGCTGCTATTCGCCCCTTCACTTGTTGATTGTATAAATATCCAATACTAAAAATACGATTGGTGAAATTAGGCATAAAACTGAATCTGTTATAGGCAGTTTTTCCTTTATTTTCGAGAAGTAACTCTCTTATTCCGTTTAAGGAAAATGCTTTAACAAATTGAGCCGGCATATCAATCAGAGTCCCCTCTGTTCCAATGTTCATCCAGTCTTTATTAAACTCCAGATGAAGGTTGGATAAGTGAAAATGTCCTCTTCGAATTGATCCGAGTCCACCCGGATTATAAAAAGATGCTGTTGCATCATCTACAACAGACGTAAACGCATTACCCATCGCAAGAGCTCGGCCAGATGGTGCTAGCTCTGGATTAATTCCATCGTTAAAGTCAACTGCTGCTAATGAATTAAAAGATATGAATATAAAAAAGAATAGCCCTTTCACAGGGCTATTCTATCAATTAATTAGTTTCTAAAATATAGGGCAATCTTCGACTATCTATACTCTAGTGCATATGTCGGTTTTTTCGGCCGGGAAAACGATGACCAAGATTGCCTAGATAAGAACCTTTAATCGCCTTAATTGAGCGAAGCCTCTCTTCTGCAAGAAAGTCCGTTGCTTGATAAATTGGAATATCTTTTTCATCAGAAATTTTAAAAATCTTTAATGTCGTATCATAAATTGTATCAACCATTCGACGGGCTTTCGCGTCTGTCCAACCCTCAAACTCAATACTGACGTTCATTAAACCACCAGCATTAATTAGGTAGTCTGGCGCATAAAGAATATTTTTTTGCCTTAGGATATCTCCATGGCGCGGCTCTTTAAGTTGGTTATTAGCTGCACCCGCTACAATTTTACATTTTAATCGATCAATCGTTTCGTCGTTAACTGTTGCTCCAAGAGCACATGGCGCATAAATGTCACACTCAACATCATAAATATCATTCACTCCAACAAACTCCGCATTTGGAGCAGCTTCTTTAAATCTTTCAATATTTTTTTCATTGATGTCGGTGAAATAAATTCTCGCACCAGCTTTATGAAGAAGCTCTCCCAAATAGCAGCCAACTGATCCTGCACCTTGAAGCGCTACGACTTTACCATCTAGCGAGCGGTCACCAAAAACCTTCAGCGCACTTGCCTCAATTCCTCTAAAAACACCAAGGGCTGTCCAAGGGCTAGGGTTTCCTGAGCCACCATGAGCAATATCAACACCTGTGACATTATTTGTTTCTGTGTAAATATGATCAATATCACTGACACCAATATTCACATCTTCTGCAGTGATATATCGTCCATTAAGAGACTCAATAAAGCGGCCATAACTTCTAAATAAAGCTTCTGATTTATCTTTTACTGGGTCACCAATAATTACTGCTTTTCCACCGCCAAGATTTAATCCGCTGACAGCAGCCTTATAAGTCATTCCTTTTGAAAGTCTTAGAACATCCTCGAGTGCGTCTTCTTCACTAGAATATTGCCACATCCTTGTACCACCCAACGCAGGCCCTAGAATTGTATTATGAATTGCAACAATGACTTTTAAATTACAAGTTGGATCAGAGAAATAAACAACCTCTTCATGCCCTTGAGAGTATAACCGTTCAAATAGTGCCATCTATAAGCTCCTTATCTGCTGGAAGTGATAAAAATTTTATCATCACTTATCAGCTTTCTAATTTGAAAAGACAGTAGAGAATACAGGGTATGCTGTCAAGAAATTGGCTTTTTGTCGCTAAGTAGCAATGAGCTATTGTCGCTGAGCAAGAAGCTCTTGGCGCTTCTGAGAACGAAGCAGTGCATTTATTTTATCAGCAGAATCAACAGCGTGATCCCATGCTGTATATACCTGCTTTTTTGCGTTTGCCCTTAAGTCTCCCGCAACAAATAAACCCTTAACACTCGTTTCGCCTTGAGAGTTTGTCAGGGCAAAACCTCTTGCATCTAACTCAGCGCCCAGCTGAATAGCGAGTTCATTATAGATAATCATTCCAAGAGAAATGAACGTAAACCCAGACTTTATTTCTTCGCCTCGATTGGTTTTATAACCAATGAGCTCATGCTTTCGATGATCACCAATGACGTCAATAATTGAGTCTTCATTTAATTTTATGTCATAAAGATCTACGAGTTTTTTAACGTCCTCAGAAAATTCTTTAGGCGCTTCACCGTTAGTTAGAATAGTAACTGTAGGGCAATCATATCTCTCTTTGAGCATTATTCCGACCCAGGCAGCCCCATCTCCGTTTCCAAAGACGGTTAAGTTTTGTCCCAGGGAGTGATGGCCATCACAACGTAGGCAATAATCTGCAAGTTGAACATTAGCATACGGCAAAATAGGACCTATGGAGCCGTTTATCTCAGGCTGAACGTCCATCACTCCTGTACATAAAATAACAAACTGAGAAAAATAAACGTCACCTTTATTGGAAGTAATTTCAAAAACACCGTCACTGTTTTTTGAAATTTTCTCCACCCCCTCATTTTTTTTGAAAATTAACTTCTCGGAAAATGGATTTTGATTAATCCAATTAATTACCTCTTTATTTGGGTCTTCAATTCCTTTTTTAAAGGTAAAATGGGATGGCATGTTTTCAATTTTTGAAACCCAAAAAGCACGAGAGCGCTTTTTATCTTTTGGGGTTCCAGGAAAAAGTAAACACTCATCATTGTTTAGAACGGTCCTTAGAGTTGCCATAACACCGGCGGATCCTCCGCCGATAACACATACGGGAAAAATTTTATTGTTCATTAATTAAACCGGAAAATTTTGGTGATCATTCATATTTTGAATTTTTTTTTCTTGCTCTTCATCTTGTTCTGAATCAGAACGATTGAAAATATGTCTTTCTCCATCAACATTTTTCACTCGAACTTCTTTGATTTCAAATTCGTCTACGGAAATGAGCTCAAATGAGAAACCTTCCCAAACAATAATTTGTCCATTTTCAGGAAAGCTATTGCCAAGCATATCTAGAACAAAGCCAGCTAATGTTGAGTAGTTATCGTTGAGAGGAATTTTCACATCATAATCACTGTCTAGATCACGAAGAGAAATACTTCCTGGAAGAATGAGACCCGTATCACTATGAAGTTTCTCTTGAGTGCTAGCAAGAACCAATTCTTCGTCATCATGTTCATCATGAATCTCACCAAGAATTTCTTCAACAATATCCTCCAGAGTGATAATGCCAACAACGATACCATTTTCGTCTTTAACTAGAGACAAATGAGTTTTCTTCTTGTTCATATGATCGAAAACAGCGTTAATTTTCATATGCTCATAGACAAAAAACTGAGGCTTTAAATGTTCAAGAATTTTAAATTTTTCTCTCGCTCCATTTTGAATAAA
>JAURQB010000123.1 GCA_030836365.1 Bdellovibrionota bacterium
GAGTTCGTGGCCTGCATTTAAATGAAGCAAATGTTCAAATTGACGGAACGCCAATAAGTGGAGGATTGTTTGATTTGGCTTGCTGTGCCTTTTTGGCCGCCAGGTATTTTATTTCGAGAGGAAAGACACCAAAGTTTTACGTACCAAAATGTGAGCATTACATGGAAGCCCGCTGGTGGAGCCGACTTTTTTCGATGATCGAAGAAGAGATTGGACTAGACAATGGAACATTAAGAGCAACCTTTTTAATTGAAACACTCCCCGCTGCATTTCAAATTGAAGAAATTCTATACGAACTTCGCGATCACGCTGTAGGTCTTAACGTAGGTAGATGGGATAAAATTTTTAGCGATATAAAAGTTTTAAGAATGCATCAAGATCGAATCTCACCAGATCGAGCAACAATTAATATGCAAAAATTCTGGATGGATAATTATGCAAAAAGGCTGGTAAAAATTTGCCACTCACACGGGGCATTCGCCATCGGAGGAATGTCAGCTTTCACTCCCGGAAAAGATGAAGCAACTGTAAAGGCGCAAACAGAAAAAGTATTAAATGATAAGAAAAATGAATTTAACTCAGGCCATGATGGTTGTTGGGTTTCGCATCCCTATTTTATTGGGCCCGCCCTTGAAGCATTCCCAAAGAAAAACCAACTAGATGAGTTACTTCCTGAGTTCAATAAATTTCCGGACCTATTGATGGATGGAAAAGGCCCAAAAACCATCGAGGGTATTCGGACAAATATTCGAGTTGGAATTGCCTATCTTCATGGCTGGAATAGAGATTTGGGTTGCGTGGCGTGGGATAATCTCATGGAAGACCTCGCTACTCTTGAAATTTCTCGCGCTCAAACTTGGCAATGGCTTCATCACCAAATTTCTCTAGACTCAGGAGAGAGCGTTACTAAAGAATTGATCCTTCAACTTTTCAATGAAGAGTTAGAAAAAATCATGCAAGAACTTTCAATTGAAAAAGGCTCAGATCAAGCTCTTGAGTTCTCCAAAGCAATGGAGCAATCATATGAAATGTTTACCTCTAATAAATTAGATGAATTTTTATCACTAAGTTCAGAAATAGAAAAATAATACTCAAAACAAAGGAGACTTCAATGAGTGAAGCAAAACAGATGGCCAAGGAATGGGAAAGCAATCCGAGATGGAGTGGAATTAAAAGAAACTACTCTACTGAGGATGTAATTAAACTGAGAGGAAGCTATAAGCTCGAGCACTCCATAGCAAAAATGGGAAGTGAAAGATTATGGAACCTCATTCATGAGAAGCCGTATATCAACGCACTCGGCGCTTTGACGGGTAATCAAGCGGTTCAACAAGTCAGAGCAGGATTAGAAGCAATTTATCTTAGTGGTTGGCAAGTTGCTGCAGATGCAAATCTCGCAGGCCATATGTACCCAGATCAAAGCTTGTATCCAGCAAATAGTGTTCCTCATGTAGTCAAAAGAATTAACAATGCCCTTCTAGGCGCAGACCGAGTTGAAAGTGTGGAGTCAAATGTCACTCGCCATTGGCTTGCACCAATCGTCGCCGATGCTGAAGCTGGTTTTGGTGGAGTGCTTAATGCCTATGAATTAATGAAGGCCATGATTGAAAGTGGTGCAGCAGGTGTACACTTTGAAGATCAACTAGCTTCAGAAAAAAAATGCGGCCACCTTGGTGGAAAAGTTCTAGTTCCAACCGCTCAATTTATCAAAACGCTAACTAGTGCGAGACTTGCCGCTGACGTGAGTGGCGTAGACACTGTTCTTATTGCCCGAACCGATGCTGAAGCCGCACAACTATTAACGAGTGATGTAGATGAAAGAGATCGAAAATGGATTCATGGCGATCGTACACCAGAGGGATTTTTTAGGATTAAAAATGGTTTTGATCTCGCAGTTGAAAGAGCATGCTCTTACGCACCATACGCTGATCTTCTGTGGTGTGAAACTTCTAACCCATCTCTTGAAGATGCAAAGAAGTTCGCTGAAGGCGTAAGGTCAAAATTCCCGAATAAAAAACTTGCTTATAATTGCTCTCCTTCTTTTAACTGGAAGAGAAACCTAGACGCCACAACAATTGAAAAATTCCAAAGAGAACTTGGGGCAATGGGATATTCATTTCAATTTGTTACGCTCGCCGGCTTTCATGCTCTAAACTACAGTATGTTTGACCTTGCGCTTGATTACAAAGAAAGAGGAATGGCCGCTTATTCTAAACTTCAAGACGCTGAGTTTGGAAAAGAAAAAGACGGGTATACGGCAACGAAGCACCAAAGAGAGGTTGGTACGGGTTATTTTGATGCTGTCAGTACAGCTGTTTCTGGAGGAGAGAGCTCAACCCTGGCACTTCATGGTTCAACTGAAGCTGAGCAGTTTTAAATAACTATTATTTTAATTTCATTTCAAAGGCCGGAGTTATGCTCCGGTCTTTTTTTGTCAGTTTAATTTTTCCGCTACGAGATTTTATCTGCGACTCAATAGATAATTGAACTGATGAAATTTTTTTTACTCTTTTCACTTTTATACTCAACAAGCATCTTTTCATATTACTTTCCCCCTACGACAAATGAGATTTTACTGCTTCAAGAATACAGAGAAAGGCGACAAGATTTTCATACCTTACAAATGCATCTAGATGAGCTTGAAAAAAATCCATGCATAGTTAAAAATGACCACTATAATGAGTGCTCAAAGCCATTTGTTTTAATGCAAGAGTTGCTCGAAAAAGTTTTTATTCAGCAAGAGAAAATTGATGATCTAAAATTTATACTGTCTCCTTACTTAGATGAAAACGATTCTATTCTCCAAACAATTGAAGACGCCCTCGAAGATCGTTTTCCAATGAGTGAGTACTGCAGCTCGCCTCCTCTTACAGAACTTATTGAACAAGCTGACTCGATGCTAATCTTTATTCAACAGCTAAAAAAACAAAAATCTTATGAACGATTCATTGATATCTCTAATGCAAAGAAAAGAGATTGTGATGAGGAGATAACAAGTGATTGCTGGAAAGTAGATCAGTACGGAAATATATTTTATGTGACTAAGCAACAATTAGTCATTAGCAGTGAATGCCTTTTGAGAGATAATGAAAACCGTGCACGTCCTGATCAATACTCTCCAGAAAAAATAATTCAATCAGCCAATTTGGCCGTCGAGAAACTAAAAAATTGCTTTTCCGAACTGAATCCAACTCAATCGCAGGTAATTTTAGAGCGGATTAAAAATCAAGACTATTACATGATGTGTACGCAAAACGATGATGGAGGTGATAATCACCGATGTGGCTACACAAGACGAGGGCAAGATTACTTAAACCTTGTTTTCAACTCTCAAGGGTGTGAGGGATACGAGGAGACAATTTTTCATGAAATTCTTCACATGAATTCTCATATCGATAATCTCCAAACTCACAATCATAATCGAGGAGAATGCAGTAGACATGACGCTGTCTATTTTTGTTCTCGGGAATGCTTTCCTCGTAGTTCTCGTCCGGCGATTAACTTCTCACAGAGAGCATGTGAGAGCTGCATTCGAAATCCAGATGAACGTCATCGCTGTAATTATGACAATATGGGAACTCCAACATTTAACCAAAGTGATATGACATGCAGGTGATAAAAGTAATAACTATTGTCTTAACGATTTCTCTTCCATCTCTAGGGTTTTCAAAAAGAATTATTTCTTTTATCGATCGAGACGGAGACAACTTTCAAGAAGAGAAAATTACTCAGTATAAAAGAGGAATCGTCACGCTAAAAGAAGTTATCGAAATTGACTCAAATAAGGATAAAAAAGTTGATCGAGAAATAACGACCTACTTCCATCACGACCGGTTAAAAAGTTATGAGATAACAAGAGTTGATACCAACTTTGATGAAAAATGGGATAAAAAAAGTGTAAGAATTGCACCCCTGACACCGACTCATTGAAAATTCAGTTATTTGTCTAGCATTCGACTAGGGAACAAAATTCCTAGTGCTTGGAATACGGTTTCCTCTAGTGGTACAACTCCGTTGTGAAAACGTTAACTACATTTTACATTCTTACCCTTTTAGTGCCACTTAGCGGGTGTTTTGAAGGTGGCTCCAAATTAAACCTCTCAACTAATTCCGAGTCCTCTGGTGGTGACGTTAATGAACAGCGACCGACACCTGGAAATGGAAGCCCTAATGGCAGTGGAAATACGGGAAGATCTCCTTCTCCTGCTCCACCAAATCAAGGTGGATCTAATACCCCAACGACACCAAATGAATGTGAAGATGAAACAGAATGGAATATTGATGAGCTCCTCGCAAGAATCGAGCTTCTTGAAAAAAAGAAGGAAGACTGGGATGAAATTGTTGCTGAAGGTCTAGAGAATTTTAAAATTATCGAACCGATCCTCAAGAAAAAGTGTTACGCCTGCCATGATTCTGATCGGGGTGTTCCCTGGTACGGAAAACCTTTCAAAGAACGCAATAGCGTTTATCATCACTACATCGACGGAGTTGCAGCGTTAGACTTCTCCACGAAGTTCCCACTGAGTTCCAAAGGGTCAAACAATCAAGTCGCACTTTTGAATGGAATTAAAAATGCAGTTCTCGATGAAACCATGCCATTAAAAGTTTACACACGTTTTTACCCACGACGAAAAATCACTCCTCAAGATAAAATGGCCGTTAAATACTGGGTTGAACCTCTAGTCGAAAAAATTGAAGCTTGGGAGCAAAGATATATTTACGATCTTGAAGATATCCATTGTTCACCGTTAAAGATTGTGACGAAAATCAAGAGGACCAACCGGAGAACCCAGAAGTTGACCTTGAAGCTGCGAGAAAAAAAGTGACACGTGTCTTTTCAGCAAAGTGTTTTCGTTGTCATGCCAACGGCGTTTCCAAAGGTGGATTCGGTGGAATGCATGATCTTGAAGCAATGGCCAATTCAAAATTTGTCGATCTAGAAACGCCAGACTTTTCTGAGCTGTACATGGTTTCCGAATCAGGAGAAATGCCTCCAAGCAGTAGAGACCGATTAACTTCAGAAGAAGTGCAAACAATTTTAGAGTGGATTAGAGCAGAGGCCGATACAATAAAATAGATGAATATTTATTTAATTGCCCTTATTTCTCAAGTTGTTTTAACTTTTGTCCCTGTAGCGATCAAATACACAGAGGCCAATATTTTCACGATTGGCTTCGCGAGACTTATCCTAGCAGTTAGCATTTTAGTATTCAGCTCCTCCAAAAATTTTAGGCAAAATATTAAAAAGATTTGGCCTCTAGGCCCTCTTTTCACTCTTCACTGGTTGGCCTATGCTCAGTCCGTTAAGGTTTCAGGCCCTTCGGTTGCCGTCATTGGTTTATCTTTCTATGGCTTCTTTCTCTTGATTTACTCTCGAATATTTTTGCGTCAACATATTACAAAAGGCGTTTATGCTAGTGTCCTTTTTGCTTTTATTGGCGCCAAACTTATTGCCGGAGAAATTGTTCTCAGTAACACCACTTTTATAGGCCTTATTTGGGGCGTAATTTCGGCAAGTGCTTATGGGCTTCTTCCTATTATTCATCAAAAAAATATGGATATCCCAGCTAATGAGAAGGCTTTTGCTCAGTTTGCGCTGGCGTTGATCTTGTACTCATTTCTTTTTATTCCCTTTTCCAATCATCATGAGTTATCTACAAGTGATTATTATGCGCTACTTTTTCTGGGAATTGGTGGCACGGTTATTGGCCATGGACTTTGGGTAAAGGTAACAAGTGAACTACCGACTCAGATCACCAGTGGGATTTATTATTTAGTTATTCCATTATCTATTATTTTTGAGATTATCTTTTTGGATTTTCCTGTTTCATCAAATCATCTGATCGGCTCAGCAATTGTTCTTCTTTCAAACCTAAGCTTGCACTACTTTTTTCATCGGGCAAAAAAAGAAACCTAGTAAGCCAGTTGCTCAATAATTTTAAGCGGCCGCTTGCTCCACTCTTTGGCGAGACTTCTTTCTTTTTAACGCTAGCTCTAAAATAGACTTGATGACATGTTGATAACTTTTCAACTCTCTTAAGGCGGCAAGCGCAAAATCATCATCTTTAGCAAGGTTTGGATTTGGATTCACTTCAAGAAAAAAGATTTGTCCTTTTTTATCAATTCTAAAA
>JAURQB010000124.1 GCA_030836365.1 Bdellovibrionota bacterium
AGATGCCCTTTATTATTTGGATGAGTACTCTCTTAACATTCCCGATGATGGCACGGATCACGTGGATTACCGAGAAATGTGTCTTGCGAGTTATTCTTGTATTGATGCAAATGGAGAGCTGGTTGATGCGACGACCTATGAGGAGTGCATCGGCGGCGGGATGTGTATCACGACGTTTGCAGATAATGGTATTGATATAGATGGGGATACCACTAAAGATCTACCAATCAGGCTAGATCAAGCTTCAATTACAAATGCTCCATTAAGTGACGACACTACTCCAACGCATTACCTAAGGGGAAATAGCGATGAAAATGATTATATCAGAGATCGCGGGATTTGCTGTCAAATGGGTGGGTTAGAGGATGGGAATCATCCTCATGAAATTCGTTGGGTCGCTAATAAATGGGTTAAAAATTATTGGGTGCCTTACGGGTTTAATTGGACCTACGCGAGAGACCCGGATAATCCTACAGCATGTGTGGAATGGAATAATACTCACTCATGGACTTCCACGAGAAGTGAAGAAAATGGCAGCCACACAATTCCTGATGTCGGCCGATTTGCGGGTGGTTTTGATTTTCATTGGTCAGTGGAAAATGAGCGCTACTATCACGAAAGTTTGTGGGTCCAAAACTATACGAGTAATGAAACGGATAATATTTGTCTCAACGACAGTGGCACGGTTGTCGATGACCGCTCTCCTGCAGATGCAACAGCGAGTGAAATTCCAGATGTTGATGCCTATGATTGTACCTTTGATGAAAATAATGACAGTAGCATTAATTCAACGGATGACTATGCCTCAGTCATTGATTTAGACCAAGTTTCTTGTCATGACTTTTCTTCTGAATCGGGGAAGGTGGAGTGTGTAAGCGGCGATAATTCTGATTCAGATGAAGGTACGGCTAGAGGATGTGATTGCGATAATAGTAATAACCTCCATGAGGTTGGGGAATATAAGCTTTATACATATCAGCAAAAAGAATTTATTTTTACAGCAGATGATGTGATTTCTTGTGATGATGTTTATGATCCGGCCGAAGCAGGTGAGGAAAACGACACATCAGGAGATGATGTCGTTGATCACGATGAAGATCAAACGGTTGAAGATATTGGAGAACCGGAGACATGTAATGACTCCATGATTATGCAGTTTGATTTGCAAGATCAAATTCGCGTGTCGTATTGGGTAGATAATTCAGAGCAAGAGTCTAGTGGGTGCGCAGAAACGTATGATGACTACTACTATGATGATTGGAGTGAAGACGATTATTACTGGTACCTGGAAAATACAACCGGCCGAGAAAGTGTTGAGGAAGGGGAGTGTTATTATGAGCGCTACTTTTATAAAAAAGAAAATGCGCCATTAAAATTCTGGGATTTCTATCATTTCTGGGATAATCATTTAGATAAATATCCCACTCTTCAAAAGGTAGACGAGTAATGGAAAAAATTCTTCATCGCTATCGCAGACTTATTATGTTTTTTCTATGCTCTGGTGTTGTGGGTGGAATGTTTTATCTCTATCAAGATGATTTTTATAAGTGGTCATGTGAAGAGGAATCGAATTCAGCGTCCTGTTTTCTGTACGCAAAAAAATTACTGAGCGAAGGCCAAAAAGAATTTGCTAAAAATTATTTTCAGCGCTCATGCACGGCCGGCTACACCGCTTCGTGTGCTTATTTAAAGTAATATCTAGTCTGCCGGAATAGTAGCGGCACTAACGAGCGCAAAAATGGCCCCAATATTCATTCTTCGTGCCCGCGTACCTTTTTTATTTCCAGTTAAATGAAACCAGAGAAGCTCGACAGTGCTTGGCTCTTTCATTTTTTGAAGAATGTAGTAGTAAATTGAATTAATGAGTCCATCCTTTGAAGGGTCTAAATTGGCAAAAGTCGCTAACGTGTTTTTAAAAACCAAATACCCTTGTTGGGCCTCATCGTAGGAAAGAATATTATCAAAATCATTATCGTAGCGAAGCATCGTCGTTTCCACGCTTCCAAAAGTGGCAAACAACCTGCCTAAATCAACTTTTGACATAGGGATAGTTTCATCTCGTTCTTCTTTGGCCGCTTTTTCAATATTTATTAAATACTCCATCACTTCTTCTTTGGAAAAGAAGACCGTGTAGTCATAAAGTTTTTGATAGTATTTTCTGTAATTTAATCGCTCCCAAAGAACTTCAAAAAAGTGCTCACGATAACAAGAAACTAAAAATGCGTCCTGGCCGTCTTCGTCTTGGACGAGTTCACAAAATTCCTGAAGGGCACTCATTAAATTTTCGGCAACGCTGGCGCCAGAAAAAATATTAGTGACGTAACTAGTGGCCTCATCAAGATCTGTTGCCCCATCACCATTACTCATAAATTGAAAAAGATCCGTTCCTGTGGCCGCTTCACCGACAAATCGCTCAAAATATTTGGGATAAACTTCCAATGCGACGAGCGCTTGTTTCAGGTCAGTGAGTAGCGTTCTTATTTCATTGTGAGAAATTTGATAACCGACAATCTTTCCATTCGTGGGGTCAACTTTCCCGTGGCCGTAAACCTTAATCATAATATCGAGCCCAAAGCGAATGAGCGAGACCATGTTAAATCCATGAAGGCTGCGCCTATAATCATTGGTAAAATACTGAAGTCCTTCTTTTGAAGGAAAGGTGCGATAGGTTTTGGTGATGTAAAGATAGTCTTTCCAGTATTTAAATACATCCGTTCGCGACAGATTTTCGTACTCTTCAAGCTCCACAAAATTCATATCGTTAATAGGAGTTGTTCCGCTCATCAGTTCATCATTGTACGTATAAGTGGCCGCATTAAAATAAAGTCGCTCAACGGCTTCCTCTCCCCAATTAAGAAGAGTCATTAAGTCTGAAAAGTAATAATCCTCAGGGTTATGAGAATTTGGTGAAATCACTTTTAACTTGATATTTAAAATTGCTTCCTCCAGTTCTCTGATATCAAAACTTAAGGAATCTCCAAGCAGTCGATCAGCGACATCCATGAATTCACGATGAGTCAGAACCTCATGATCTGCATCAAGATCAGCAAGGTTGGCCTTAAAGGTTTTTATTGCAGAAAGAAAGTAAAAGATATTGTCTGTGGCATCTAGATCCTCAATCTCATTAATAAAAAAGATATCTGAAAAAGAAGAAAAGAGAGGAAAGAGTTTTTCTAGAAATAGGGCAACTTCATCCGAGGTGACAAATTCTTCTCTACCACCTAAAAGTAGCGGCTTGACGAATAAAAACTTTTTCACCAAATCAAGATCGAGATCATCATCACCAATTTCCATACTCGATTGGATAAGTTCAATAAACGGAATAATCTCAAGCGTTAAGTTATTGCCTTTTTTATTTTTGATAAGCTCATTCATTTTTTCAATGATGAGTCCTGTATACCCGTGAATCTTATCTCTGTGATCCCAGTAAGACTCACCCTCAATAACTGCATCCACTTCTTTTTTTAACGGCACAGCATAGCGATTAAATTTTTTAAGCAGGTCAAAAAGATTAGAAATATTTGGAAGAGAAATATTATCTTCTGGATCACGCAAAACGAGAGAGCTGAACTTAAAAAGTAAGTCAAGAGACTTGACCATTCCGTCACCCTGGCCTGGAAAGAATTTTAAAATGAATCGTTCAAGCTCGGAGCGGTTTATGTAGTCTTCATTTTCTCGTCTGACGAAGTCGGTGAATTGTTTTAGGTTAATTTCAATACAATCCAGGTCACCTATAATATATTCATCCAGTATTTTTTTAATTCTCTCGGCGTCCATATTACAGGTTTGCTCAAAAGTACCGCCTTCAACTTGATCCTTTACCGGGGCCACGTCATCCAGGCAGCTGGACAAACCAAGAAGAAAAAATAAAGGTAAAATTCGTTTGACGAGTGAAGGGCTTTTCACTGGTACACCTCAAAAAGTAATAAGTTAAAATTCTATTATAAGAGACACGACAAGGATAGTTGTCAGGACGGTAGGTAATGCCTTGTAAGAAAACCTGATTTTTGCTGTCGGGTATATACTGGCAGATTTTACTTATTTAACTGAATGATGAGAAAATTACCGTAAAATAAACTGATCATCACTGCATGCAAAAGGATTTGCTTGAACAAGTTTATATTGCCCTTGTTGGGCCTTACATTTTATCAGACTGTTCACGCTGGAGGCTCGTTAGACTTCATGCAATTTCAGCGCTTGAACACGCCAAACAACCCTGGTGTGGCCAATAGTTGGTACGGGTTCAGTTATCACGACTCCTGGAATGTTGAAAAGTATCGCGCTCGTACACACGCGCAAATTTCGGCCAGGCACTTTACTCAGGGAAAATCGACGATCTTCTCTGTGCAAGAGGCATATTTAGAGAGAAAGCGCGGTGACACTACTTTTGTCAGTGGGCGTCAAGTTCTTGACTGGTTTAATGCTGAAAAGTTCTGGACGCTAGGAAAGCTGAACGGTCTTCGCTCTTTTAGTTTCACGGAAGAGGAGCAAGAAGGATTAATTGGTCTGCAATTTAAGCGAAAAATGTGGGGGGGTGAAATCGGCGTATTTGGGAGTTTACTCTATTTGCCTGAGTTAAACCCTGGCTACACTTTTCGAGATGGAGAAATTGTCGGAAATAATGAGTGGTCGCGAATGCCACCGACGGAAATTCGTTTTCGTGAAGGGCGAGCACCCGTTAAATATGAATTGATACCGCCAGATATTCAAGAGCTCGTTGCGCAGAAATCTTTTGGTGTTAACTTTAAAAAAGATTTAGATTGGGTAAATTTATCTTTATTTGGAATCGTTAAGCCAGAAGCCAAGTTACGCTCTGGTGCCTATGGATATTATGAGCAGATTAATGATGATGCGGCCAAGATGCGAATCCGTGGATTTACGTTGTCTCACGCTGTGTATGGTGGCGAGCTTGCCATTCCAATGGGAGATCTAAAGCTCAACCTCGGTGCCATGTATATTGAGCCAGATCCCAACAGTGCAGAAAAGTTTGAACCAGAATCATATGAAAATTATCAATATGAACCAGACATTTATCGTGAGCGGTATTATGTGGCGAGCTTAGTCGGTGCATGGGGTACTGGTGGCGTGTCCCTAAACTATATTTCTGGAAAAGAAGAATTGGTTCAAAAATTTGACGAGGACTCCAATGCTGAACCACTTTTTGGAAGTGAAATGAAGTGGAGAAATGCAATCGGCATGAGCGTGCATTACGAAATGTTTGATCGCTTCACGCTGGATGCAAAAGTTCAGGCCGATTTGGATAATCTCGATCGACTTTTTAAAGCGGAGTTAAAGTATCGGTACTCCAATTTTGCTCAAATTATGGTGGGGGCCGAGATTATCGATGCACCAGAGGATACATCCTTTTGGAGTACGTTTCGCTCCAATGATTCTAGCTACGCAAAATTATCATATATATTTTAGGAGTTTTGATGAGAGTATTATTGTTAGCATTGGTTTCGATGTTTTTTCTAAGTTCATGTTCGGTGCATGTTTATCACCATCATAAAAAACACTGGAAAAAAGCAGCTTGCGAAAAATGCGTTTCAAAGTGTTGTACTAAGAAATCATGTGAGAAATGTGAGAGCGGGAATTGCAAAGACTGTAAGGATTGTAAGTCCAATAAGGGTTGTAAGGATTGCAAGGCGAATAAAGAGTGCAAGACTTGTGATGCCAAAAGTGACTGTTCAACAGGCCAGTGTCCACTTGTTAAAGGTAAGCGCAGTAAAAAATCTTGCTGTAATTCCTAGCGAATATCCTGCTTGTCAATCAAACTAGAATAACTAAAAAAGTCTCAATGCGGATGGGGTTTTCCAACTGTAGAGAAAGAGAAGTGTCGCTACTTGTTGCTCTTGTCGCGTTTGAAAAAAACCAGCTGAGCTAATGAGAGAATGCTCACCAAAGCGATGTTCGTAAAATCCATTAAGCATCTTTGAGTTTGATGCATTCTTTTTCATCTTATTAGAGATAAAAAGGAGTCCCGCTCGCTGATTTTCGCTTAGTTGGGTTCCTAAAATATTTAGGCTCACGAATGTCTGATCTTCACCAGGTGATCCAAGTAGCGTCGTAATCTCATCAACAAATTGGAGAGAGTCATCATTTGCCTTTACGTTACTCCACTTATTTTCACTAATAAAAAAAACATCCTTGAAGCCGAGAGCGAGACGAATACCTGCAAATTCGCGATGTATTTTTCCTTCACACACGGCCTTTGTGCAATCAAACGTATCAATGTTTTTAATCTGTTTGACCCCACTTTCTTTTCCAGCAAAAAATCCAAGAATGGGGAGAGGATAAATAAATGCTTTTCCTGAGACGTAATTAACGACGGCACTTGTGCGAAATTCGGCCTGAGCGCCATAGAAACCGTAGGTGATATCCTTTGGGTGATCTCTTTTTCCCCACAATGGATTGATTGCTTCTAAAGAGAATTTACTGAAGGCCCCAATAGGAAAACTTCGAGCGAGAACTTCGACTTTTTGATTGAATTCAACTGCGCCAAAAGAGCGAAACGCCAATGCAGCAAAGAGGATTAATGTAATTCGTTTTAGCATGGTGAAAATAATAAACGGAAAAGAATAAAAATTCAGGATTAATTTGTAAAAGTTAAATACAAACAAAAACTTACATTGAGCGACAAGTCACCTTTTCATTGAAACAATTTATTCAGTGGTCGAATAGGCGAGGGTCCAAGGAAGGTACGGATCTCCATGAAATTGTCCTAGATTTTTTTATGGAAACCCCTAGGTGCATGATGCACCTCCTTTCTAACCAAAAATCCAAAAAATTACATTTATATCAGTTTGGTTCTTTGAGCAGGAGGCTTGAGGGACCACCTTTTTTCCAAAAGGTTCCAAAAGGTACGCGGTACCTTTTGGCGATCGTCTCTATTGTGTAATTTGATGAAAAACAGCAGCGCCTTCAATTTGAACAAAATGAACGTCAGTTAATTTGATCCCTTTGCTTGCTAGTTTCGCGCGAATTCTTGACCATTCAGCAGCATTTAAAGCAATCGGAGTTTGGAAATCACTAACAATTGTTACCGATGAGCCCGCTGGCATTAAGTCGATTAAATTCCAAAATGAGTACCAAATGTGAGTTCCGCCAAAAGACTCGTTTTGACGTAAGTGTGTCCCAGCATTACATCGGTTAACTGTGCTTAGGTAAACCTTTGCAGATCGTGACCAGAATTTGTAGTTTTGTATTTCTCCCCAGAATTTTTGCATCGACCCACTTTGATCAATCAAGTAAAAATTTGTTTTTTTCAAATCCAGTAATTGAGTAAAGTTGTGAAGCGGGGTAATCTTCACTCTGCGATCTCCTGGAGAGTCTTCTGATGAAGAATGACGCTCTCCAAAACTCTCAGCACGCATTCTCATCGGACGATTTGAGTAACGAACGATTTGGCGCATAACTGATTGAACTCTTTTTTGAGATAATGTTTGATTGTAACCCGCTTGTCCATCAGAGCTTGCGTGCCCATCCAGATAAAACCCTCCAGCAAAATTATTGGTGCGAACGTATTTAACGATATCCATGCGATCGTTGCCGTTAAGCTTATGTTTGTCGTACTGAAAAAAAACGGTAAGTTTTTTATGGGCACTGATGTTTTTCAAATCATCATGTGAGTTTTCAGAAGTGATAATATCTTTAAAAGTTTGAGTTGATGGAACGGGATTTCTTCCTACGTCGCCATAAACCTTGCATAAGCAATGGCGTGCCATGCACCTATTTTCAGGTCCTGAAAAACTGCTTTTTGGAATCATCGTTATCGCAAACGATAAAAGAATTAAACTAAATGATCTCATTTTATAGTACTCCGCTACTTTATCAGTGCTTTACTCATATCAGACTTCATTATTTTTTTCATTGAGTAGTAGGTCGTACTGGCAAAATTACACGGTGTAAGTGATTGAAAATATACAGTTTAAGGAGGGGCGTTAATTGATGAAAAACGCCAAAAGGTACCGCGTACCTTTGGGGTTTGGGGGGATTAGGGGAGAGAGGCTTTATCGAATGGGTGAGGCATGAAATCGAGAAACGGAAGTGTTCTTTTTGGGCCAGTTGGGTCACATAAGATGATTTCCGTTTTATCCGTAGCAAACTCACTGATAACTTGAAGACAAAATCCGCAGGGGACGGCAACAGGTTCCGTGATCACCAAAACTTTCTCCACGCCAATTTCACCTTGAGTAACAACACCGCGAAAGATGGCGTTCCTTTCTGCGCAAACAGCTCCGCCATAGCTCGCATTTTCCACATTACAACCAGAATAAATCTTACCATCACTCGTTAAAATCGCCGCACCTACAGCAAATTTAGAATACGGAGAGTAAGAATTTTTTCGTGTCTCTAATGCTGCCTGAAAAAGCTGATCAATTAAATCTTTCTCGCTCATAAAAGCTCCAATGCCGTTTGCTAAAAATAGACACTAATTGGAGCCTTATTAGAGCTCTCAGGTGTCGCGCAGATGTTTCCATTCTCCATGACAATTGTACCACGAACCACAGTCATCGAAATGCTGCCTAATAATTCTTTCCCATCAAATGGAGTCCATCCAACCTTGGAGGCCATTTCTTTGTTTTGGATAATCGATTTTCCTTTCAGATCAACTATCGTCAAGTCCGCATCATAATCCTCAGTCACTTCACCTTTATTTTTTATTTTAAAAATCTTCACTGGGTTTTCCACCATATATTTCACTAATTGATTAATGGTGAGTTTTCCTTCCAAGGCCGCATTGAGCATCAGCGGGAAAATGGTTTGCACACCAGGAATCCCTGAGGGAGAAGCCGGATAGGTTTTCGCTTTTTCCTCTTGTGTATGAGGTGCGTGATCTGAGCCTAAAATTGAAACTTCACTATTGGTGATAGCTCCCCACAATCGGTCTTGATGATATTTCTCTCTAATTGGTGGATTCATTTGGGCAAAACTGCCGAGCTTTTCATAACAGTCCGGCGCATGAAGATGCAGGTGCTGTGGAGTGATTTCAAAAGTGGCGTGCTCTTTGTGTTCTAGTAGATAATCAACTTCTTCGGCCGTTGAGATATGCAGTACATGAATTTTTTTAGCGGCCGATTTAGCGATCGCGATAATTTTTTTCGTACTCGAGAGCGCCGATTCTTTGGAGCGCCATTTGTAATGATCCATCACTGTTGGATTTACAAGCTTTGCCTTGTTCGCTTGCATAATTTGTTCGTCTTCACTGTGAATAGAAAACATGATGGGGATTTCTTTAAACATTTTTTCAATCACGACTTTGTTTTCTAAAAGTAAATCACCCGTAGAGCTGCCTAAAAATATTTTTACGCCACAAAGGCCTTCCATACCGACAACGCGTTTAATTTCTTCCACGTTATCTTCAGTGGCACCAATAAAAAATCCGTAGTTAGTGATACACTTTTGTTGTGCCATGGATATTTTTTTTCGCAGCTCTTCTTTGTTCGTTGTCGAAGGTGCCGTGTTAGGCATATCAAAAAAAGTCGTGATCCCACCAAGTGCTGCGGCCCTTGATCCCGTTTGAAGATCTTCTTTATGATTGGCGCCAGGGTCACGAAAATGAACCTGAGTATCGATTATGCCAGGGAAAATTGTTAAACCGGAGCAGTCGATAGTTTCTTTTGCTTGAGGGTTATCTGGCCCCACATAAGTGATTCTTCCCTCTGTTGTTCCCACATTAAGAGGTGACATAGTGCCATTTTTGAAAACGTTTCCGTTGATAAATATTTTATCCATCATTGTGTAATAGATCCTTCTTTATGGTTTTGAATAAGTAATCGATATTGAGAAGCGTGCTCTTTAATACAAAAAAGTTTTACTTCACTGATGATGGTGTCATCATCAACGTTAATCTGATAGTGAACTTGAATATAGGTAGGAACTTTTTTTTCATCCCAAAGTGATTTTTTAAATTTGTAAATATGCTCACTCGCCGTGGTATTGTCAGGTGAGGCCTTCACGGATTCTAGAATTTCCCATTCGTTTGACTTAAATGTTTCA
>JAURQB010000125.1 GCA_030836365.1 Bdellovibrionota bacterium
AAATCAATAACACCTTCGTCGTAATCCTCACTAAACTCATCTTTATAGCTGTTTATACTGTTAGATTTATAGGTAATTAGAATATCGAAAGTGCCTGCATCTGCATCTATATCCAAAATAACTCCCCGTAATTTAACATCACTAGTTATTGGATCGTATGGATAATACTCTACTGTCATACCCTTTAGGTTTCCTGAATGTATTTTTGTATGAACTGGAAATCTCCATATATCACTTTTTGAGACATCTGAAATTTTTGAGTAACCTGATTCGTAAAAGCTTACTGTTTCTTTGCTAGCAGATGGGTCGTATTGATCTTCGATTGTAATTATTTCGTATTCAGATATAGAGGAATTCTTCTTAGCCAAACCTAGTAAAGGGTATTCAATTGCATCGGTGGTATTTATATCACCTCCAGTATGGGTGAGGTCAGTAAAGTTTGATTTATAAACATAAGGAAGCGTGACGGATGGATCAAAATCTCCAAAAGTGCCATCTCCGTTTGAATCATCTTCATCAAGGTCAATAAAGTCATCATAAAGAAGATCGCCTAATCCTTTATAAAAATCACTGTTACCATAACTTGCTAAAATTTCCCAAAAATATTGTTCAGTGGTGGGAAAAAATGGCAGGGTTGTATCATTTGCACTAAATACTATATTTCCTGCATCTTCACCTCCAGTGAAAGGAGAACCAAGAGAGTCAGGAATGTTATATCCGTCACCAAGGGGGTCATAAAAATGCGAGTTTTTATGAATGACGAGTGGATTTACCCCGCATGAGTTTGACTTGCTGTAGTTGGAGAGAAAATAATTTCCGGACCACTCACTGGCGATTTGTCCGTCGAAGGTGATTTTTTCACCATCTACTCCATACACAGTATCGTAAGTATTAACTGGGCGTTCTCCATTCCATTCAGGTGATGTCATTAATTTATTAGATCCCATCAGGCAATTGTAAGGTTCGCCTCCACAGCTTTGAACTTCTTCATTATTCCCGTTTGTGATTTCACTTGGAGTTGCATCAACCCTTCCACCTGCATCCGCAAAGGTGTGGTCACCCCATCCGTCAGTCCCTGGCGCTCCAGTAGCATCGATGATGTCATCAGCAATACCGTCACCATCAAAATCGACGTAATCGAATTTACCATCCTCATTTGCGTCTATGCACTCCTCACATTTTCTTAAAGTCGTATAGTCAAGAGAAGTGCTGGTAGTATTAAATGTAAAAATAATGCTATCATCTATATTATCTCTATCGGTATCTAAGAAGTAGAAACGCTTATGTGCGTCAGTACTAATGTGTGAAAACCCTTGGATATTACCATTCTCAAATGTCCCTCTTGGAGTGTAAATAGGCATAGAAACAGTAGTATTACTGGTATTACCTAGTATGTCGCCGGTTGTACAACTTGGATCGACTGTAACAGTCCACACAACCTCTGTCGTACTCGTTTGGCCAGCAGCCAAATTATATACAGAGGCTGGTTGAGCACTATCAGCACACGGAACGAATTTGTTCATAGAAAACCAATCTCCATTTCCGCCTATACTGAGGACATATTCAATTACATTATCAAACATTCCACTATTACCTACATTCATTTGGTCTTGGGAGTCTATTTTTCCGTCACTGTTAACGTCTATCGCAACCACGATGGCGTCTGGCCAATTTATATAATCTACTTCTTCGTAAACAAGATTTTTGATTGGAATACCGGGGGACCCACTTGGCACTCCACACACGCCATCCTTAATTACTTCCTCATTCGGTAGAGTAAAATCATCATTTCCAATACTAATCTCACGCTCTACATAGAAACCATCGTCACAATTCGGATACTCATCGCCGTTATAAATAGTACTCCAATCACTTTCACATTTTCTAATAGATGCATTGTCAGTATTTTTTTGATCTAGAGTACTGCAATCTTCAACACCGTCTAATTCCGGAACGTAGCATTTGCTGCAGCTTTCATCATATGTGTAGTTGCGGATAATTTTTGCCCATGTTCCATTTACATCTTGTACTTCAACAAGTTCATCGAAACCTGTTCCCTTCACATAGCGTCCGCGTGTGCCGGTTTTTATATATTCGTAGTCACTATCTGCGTAAGTGTAAGGCACAAAGCTCATAAACTCACACATGCTGGGTCCAACATCAAACTGCATTTCCATGCCATTAAAGTAAAGATCCATTTCACCTGCTTCTAGGTAGCAAAGAATATCTTTTACCTCTTGATTGTTACCTTCAATTTGTTCGCTTGTAATCCGACAACTTGTGGATTGATTACCTTGTCCGCTCATGTGAAATTTATAGCTTTCAGCATCCACAAAATCCGTTGGGATTTTAATGGAAAAATGATCTTTAATTTCAAGAATAAACGTTGCGTCTTGCGAACCAATGGGGTTTCTCGCCGTTAACGTAAATTCCGTCGTGCTTAATTTTTCCGCTGGAGTTCCGCTGATCGTTCCAGTGCTTGCATCAAAGCTTAAACCTTCTGGAAGATCTTCTTCATTTGATAAGTCAAAAACAACGGCATCTCCATACTGAAGCTCTGACTTTAATACCATCGGCTCACGGGCATAAAAGACATAATGATGAGTTGTTTTTAACTCTTTAATTTGTGAATCGTCTCGGTAGTCATCGTCATTGTTAGATCCTTCATCAGATTCACCGTCATCTTCATACTCACTTGCCGCATCATAAGCAGACATATTCATGATATGTTCAAATTTGTAGGTACTTCCTTTTGAAAAAATAAATTCAGGGTCTTTGTCATCTTCGTCGCCGCGACCAGGGTTTCTATCAGTTGTGTGATCTGAATTACCTCTGCAGGCTTCTTTCTGAGCTGTATCTACAACTCCATCTCCATCATTACAATAGTCTACACTAGAGAAAAGAAATCCAATTTGATTAAAGTGCGCAGTGACAACTTGACCTTCTTCATTTACACCAGGAAAACCGTCTGTCGTATATCCTTCTTCTTCAAAGCTAACAACATTATTTATTACGCCAGGAATATGAGAGCGCGTTGAAATGTAATCGCCCACTTGCCAGCGATTAGAGTCACTTCCTTGGTAAATACCTCCCGCTTCGTTAATACTTTTAAAGCTAATATTTTGGGACCATAAAGAATATAATGCTGCATCTGAATCTGATGAGTTATATTCTATATTATTTTCAATTTCATTTGGATTGGCGATTTGAAAATGATCACCATTTGGCACCATTGCATATATTTGATGATAATCCCTCTCGTTAACACCTCTAACCATATCCAGGGAAGTCGTGGTGCAATCATATCTGGACCCGCCTAATTGTATTGGTCTGTTTGAAACAAACTCACCAGAGAGAGTGTTGACGATTAATTGGTTATCGTAGTCATTACTCGTATCATCATATTGGTTTCGCATTATGGAAACAATTGTACCAACAGCTCCGGTTGTTGGTACTCCTTCTCCGTTTTCACAATCAAAGCCTTCACCCGCTTGAACGATTTGAAGCCCAGGAGAAAATTGATGGGCGCCACCATAAACAAGTATACCCGCCAAATTAGAATTTACTCCTTTCATCACTGCTTGAGCATCGCCTTGACCGATCGTATTCTTATATTCATTATTTGCAGGATCATCTGTATTTAAACCACTGATTGAATCAGCCTTAATACTTAAAACGGTATTAAACAGTGTTTTGTATTTGACGACGCCGCGCTTTCTTGAAAACACTTTAAGGCGATCAACTTGATCATCTGGATTAAAATCTCCTTGAAGGAGTTCAATCGCGATTTTATCGGTACTAATTTTTTCTAAAATTTTTCCGCGTGCATCACTCTCGTTATCTGAAGAAATGAAATCCCCAACTCGAAATTCTTCATTGGAGTCAAGTGTGAGTAAGTACAGGTTTCCAACACCAAGATTTGATGGTGCTTGTGTTACGCTCACTCTAATTTTTGTTGAAAGCGTTTCACCTAAAATATTTTTAACTGTAACCGTATATTCAGTAGGAGATAATTCTGCTGAACCATTAGGAATACTTAATCTTCCTCCATTTGTAGAGTCATCAACAAAACCGATGTCGCTAAAAGATTCTTCACTTTTAATTCCGCCTGGAGGTAGAGGAGTGATGGACCATTCAAGTGTGCTTTTTTCACTTTCATCAAGCTCGAAATTAAATACAGGAGTTAAACTCCAGTTACATGTTTCACTACCACCATCGACTTCTGTGTCGGTGCATCTTTTATAAACACGCGTGACGGCGACGATGTTCGCATCAAATGAAACGAATTCGTTGGCATTATCAACAGTCGTTGCGCCTTCAAAAGTTTGATCCTCAAAATCCTCGACATCCGTATTTTCTATTTTGATGAACATCTTATTTTCAGAAATATTGATATATTCAATATATCCTTCGATTCCATTATCAGTGGAGAGGCATTTTTCTCCCTCAGAGAGAGGGCACGCATCAAAGCTTGATACATCATCCACTTCTAATATGTAGTAGGAATCATCATCTTTAGAAATTGGAAAATAAAAATTATTACTGGTTGTTTCGGCATCACCAAAAGAAGTTGCCGCAATTAAACTAAAGCCAACAGAAAGCCACTGCCCACTTTCTACGTGATAAGCTTTCAAGATAAGGTTTGTTTCAGGAATAAATTTTTCAGGCGTACCCGATAAAATTCCCGTTGATGGATCAAAGTCTAAATCATATTGAGAATAATCAAAGCGTGATTCTGTGCCTGAGATATCTTCGTCAATAGAGTAATAATATGTGTTATCGGATTCACTTTCATTGACAAATGATGGTGTAATGCTCAGCTCTTGCGCTCTCGCGATTTTGACAACGTTTTCATTTGTTTCGTTTTCACTTGAAACAGTTTGATCTGCCAAAGATCCACTCGAGATGGCGAGTGTAATTGCCGATGGAGCTGTTCCGTTAGATGACTCCGCGACATTAACGCTTTCACCATCAACTTCAATTGAGACGGTTGACGGAGAAACAATGACGTTTGGTTCTTCTTTGTCCCATTTGGTAAAGCTATCCGGCAAACAACCAACTAGTGATGTGAATAAAAAGAAAAATATTAACCGATGATCTAATCTCATACGGTTATCCTATCGGTGAAAAAATAATCTAATTGAGAAATATATTAAAAAATAATGAAACCGGTAGCTTAGGCATTCTAAGCTAATCAGGAGAGTCCCAAAATTGCCTACAATGCGACTCAATGTCGTTGAAATTAAAGGAAAATCTACGGCTTTCGATAGAATTGATCGAGTATTAAAAAATGAGCAAGAAGGTTTAAATGAATAAAATAATTTTATTGATCGCGTTCAGTTTATTGGCCATGTCAGCTCCCATTTTTGCGGCGGACAAAAATATACCGACCTGGAAAATAAAAGCGCGCGTATTAGTTGAAAAGTATTTAGGTGACGAATGGGGTGTAAAACTTTTTGGCGAAAAAGAAATTGTCTACGAGCTTCCCGCTATTCCACAAGTTGATAACGATGCTAAATCAACGGACGTTTATGATAAAAAATATGTAGAAAAAATAAAACTTAAAGATGACATGAAGCTAAAGCTAAATATCGCTTATGTTTCTGAGTTATATGAAGTTATCAAAGAGCGCAAAGGCGCTGGTAGCGAAGTGAGTAACTGGATAAACGTGATGGATCAGGGTGGTTCTCGAGAAGGCGTCTACCGCGCACTTGTTTTAGATCGAGATTATCAAGGTATGGAAAATTATGACCGGCCGATTTCAACTGCTGGCGCTGAATTTGCCCATAACTTCTCTAAACGTTTTGCTGAAATGGAAATTAATAAAGAAACGTTAGAGCAAGTCAATTTTTATTCTGTCAAACGACTTGTCACAGAAAAGGCGCTTGAAATTATCGACGCATTTGAAAAAGAAGAAGATCTATTTCAATGGTACGCAATTATGAGTATGGAGTTTGCGAGAGATTATAAGTACGCCTTTCAAAATGAGGTTCGCCAAAACGCTGAATTTGATTACCACACTAATTGGGCAGGCCAGGTCCCACGCCAGCACTTAAAGTCCGAAGTGATTGTGAAGCTTCACCGTATTTTCAACACCCTTCAGAAAGTAGAGTAGATGTTAAAATAATGGAGATTGATTAATAAGCACTCCAATCAGGCGCTCAACTCCAACAGCAATGCCTGATGAGTTAGGTAAACCACGCTCGAGAGAATCAAATAAAACAGTTGGTTCGGGAATTTCTTTTTGATAAAGTTCCAACCGCTCTTTTTTCGCCTCAATGTAGCGTTTTTTCTGAGTTGATAAATCAGTTAGCTCGTTAAAACAATTTCCAATCTCAACACCATTTAAATAAACCTCAAATCGCTCGCAAACACTGGGATCATTTTTTTTCAACGTGGATAGTGCGGCTTGGCTTGCGGGATATTCTTTTAAAATAACCTTCGGATAATTTTTTAATTCCGGCTCAATCACATTCAAAAATAAAATAAAAAATAAATCGTCCCAAGTAACTTCTTCATATTTTGGTAGCGGCAGGTCGTTAAAATCTTTTTTTATTTTTTGATAAAAAGAATCTCGGTCTTGAAAATCATCTAGATCAACATCACAAAATTTTTGGAATGCTTCTTTAATTGTCCATTCCTCAAAATCACCAAAGAATTTTTGATCCACATTAGGTATCTCTTTCGCGAGAAAGTTAATCAGTGACTTTGTATCTTCTTTTATTTTTTGATAATGCTCACCCGCGCGGTACCACTCGAGCATAATAAATTGTGGCCGGTGGGTTTCGCTCTCAGGTTCATCGCGAAAACTATAAGTCAGTGTAAAAATTTTCTCCAGGCCGTGACTTAAAAGCTCCTTCATATGAAACTCTGGTGAAGTTTGAAGAAATCCACGATAATGATCACCACTAACAGTAAATGGATGAAGATGGGGCTCAATTCCAGGACATTGCACAATGGATGGCGTCATCACATCGAGAAACCCCTCCTTTAGAAACCAATTTCTAATAAGTTGAATTCCTGTAAATTTATTCTCCAAAATCTCTTTTTGATTCATGTCCTATCGTCCAGATTCAGCAAACATCTCGTTGCCACATTTTACCCATTCAGCTAATGTCTCGGTTCTATATCGCACAACGCATTTATAAGAAAGGAAAATACCATGGACTCACTGATTTCTTTCATTTCTGAAATATACAAAAACTTTGGCATCGATGCAGCAAACGCAGGTGACGTTTGGGGAATTGCGGCCGTGATGCTTGTCACTTTTGCTGCCGTTAGCTTTTTATTTCGCTCTGAACAAGCCCCACAACAAACTCAAAAAATTCAAGAAATCCCGACATCAGAAGCAAAAGAATTTAAAACTACTATTGAAGATGTTCATATCGAGTCATCGGAAGAAGCAGAGGTAAAGCCCGGGCTGAAAATTGTTGAGCCTGTCCAAGTTGAAGGCCCCACATGGCGAGAGCGATTGGCCAAAGGTTTCGCCAGGTCGCGCTCGGAGGTTTGGGGAAAACTTGAAAATATATTTTCTGGTGAGAAGCTTGATGACGACGTTTTGGATGAAGTGGAAGAGATTCTCTACACGGCAGATATTGGCCCAGCAACTGCTGCCGATATCATTGATGAACTAAGAAAGCGCGCGAAAGAGCCAGGCTTTGACTCTGCTCAATTCAAATTGTTTTTACGGGATTTTCTAGGCGCCATTCTCGCGGGGCCGCAGGAAAAACTTGACCCAGCACTACTATCATTTGACTCTGCGCAATCTGGAAAAACAAAAGTTATTATGGTTGTCGGTGTTAACGGCGCGGGCAAAACGACGACGATCGGCAAACTTGCTACAAAACTGACGGCACAAGGGGCCAAAGTTGTTGTGGGCGCGTGCGACACTTTTAGGGCCGCGGCAGTTGATCAACTCGCAGTTTGGTGTGATCGTGCTGGCGCCCACATGGTGCGGGCGAAAGAAGGGGCAAATCCATCAGGAGTTGGCTATCAAGCATTGGAAGAAGCTCTTAATATGAAAGCAGATTATTGTATTCTCGATACGGCCGGCCGACTTCACACGAAAGGTAACCTAATGGATGAGCTCGCGAAATCTAAAAAAGTTCTCCAGAAACTTGATGAAACGGCGCCTCATCAGACTTTACTCGTCATTGATGCTATCACTGGCCAAAACGCACTTCGGCAAGCTGAAGAGTTTAATCAGACTCTCGGGCTTACTGGGCTGATTTTCACGAAATGCGATGGAAGCTCCAAGGCAGGAAGTGCCGTTGGAATTGTCAAAAACTTGAACGTTCCAATCGCTTATATTGGCGTCGGCGAAAACGTAGAAGATCTGAACCACTTTAAGGTCGATGAATATCTCGATTCTCTTTTACAAATGTCATAAATTCCCGATTAAAAACGTCGACAAAAGCAATATAACCAATTTGTTCAGTTGACTTAAATGCAGGCCTAGAATATCTTATAGGGTAGGTTATGATTGAAGAGATAAATACTAACAGAGAACACGACATTTTGGGCATGAGATTAAGTGTCCAAAACGAGGCTGAGCAAGAGTCCACGGTGACTTCTTCTCACGTAATTGAATTCGTCCAAGAACAAGTTGATAAACTTACTGAACAATATCCACATCTAGATAACGCACAGCTCGCAGTTTTGTTGGCCATGAATGTTGCCCGCGAGCGTTTAGAAATTGAAGCTGAATTTAAAGCAAACATTGAAGATATTGAACGATCAACAAAGCTAGCACTAGAAAACATCGAATCCATTACACCTCTATATAACTAACCTAATCGCGTTCTCCATATGACTGGAAGATTAAATTGCAGGAAGCAAAAAAAAATCTTCGATTACAAGTCAAGAAGCGACTTTGTGATCTAAAAACAGAGGAAAGAGAAAATCTAGATTTCGCTATTTCGAAACGATTTGTTCAGTTTTTAGATGCTCGCGTTCACTCGTTACAGAATCAATCATTAACCGTTGGGATTTTTTATCCCTTGAGCGATGAAGTTTATTGGCCTTCATATCCAATAACGACTACACAGCTCGCTTTCCCTGAAGTTGTCGGCCGAGAAATGGTTTTCCGACAATGTGGGTTAGAAGAGTTGGTCGAAGTGGAAATGTTTGGCCGAAAAATGAGAGTGCCTGGCCAGGGCAAATCAATTGTGAATCCGGATATTATCATCGTCCCGGGCTTAGCATTTGATCGAACTGGCAATCGACTGGGCCGAGGTGGAGGTTTTTATGATGCCTATCTTCGGAATTTTGACGGGCCAAAAGTAGGAATATGTAAGCAATTGCAGTTGGTCGATGAGCTGCCAATAGAAGAGCACGATGTAAAAGTGGATTTTGTTATTACAGAGAATTCACTAATTGATGCTTCTTCCATAAAGGGGGAAAGATGAGCACAGTAACTATTATCGTAGGGGTTGTCGCTTTAGCTGTCGGTCTGGGAATTATGTTGGTGATCAACAAAATGAATCATTCTAAACAACTAACTGAAATTGAATTTAAAAAGAAAAAAATCGTTGATAAAGCGAAAAAGGACGCCAACGAGATTAAATACAAAGCGCGAAAGGAAGCGAAAAAAGAAGCAGAAGAAGAGCGCGAAGAAATTGATGACTACATCAAAGACAAAAAAGAAGAAATAAAAAAACTAGAAAAAGACTTCAATAAAAAAGAGTCCCAATTAGATAAGAAGCTTGAAGATGCGGATTATGAAAAGCAAAAATACAATGAGCTAAAAGAATCTGTTCGTCGTCAGGAAACTATGATTGGTCAAGAGATGGAAAAATACAAAGCTCGACAATTAGAGCTTTCTACAGAGTTATCTCGAATTGGTGGGATGACTAAAGAAGAAGCGAAAAACCTTCTCCTAAAAGAAATGGAAGAGGATGCAAAAGTTGATTTTGCCAAAGTTGCAAGACGACTTGAAGAAGAAGCAAAAGAAGATGCAGAAAAATCGGCAAAAAATATTATCGGACGTGCGATACAACGCTTCTCTGGTGAATATGTCGCTGAAAAAGCAATTACAACAGTTGATCTACCAAGTGATGATGTGAAAGGCCGCTTGATTGGCCGAGAAGGGCGAAACATTCGCGCCTTCGAGCAAATTTGTGGTGTTGATTTAATCATCGACGATACGCCAGAAGTTGTTGTCGTTAGCTCATTTAATGTTGTTCGGCGTGAGATCGCGAGATTAACACTTCAAAAACTAATTGCCGACGGAAGAATCCACCCAGCAAAAATTGAAGAATTTCATGAGAAGTCTCGAAGTGAAATGGATAAAGTCATGAAAGATCTAGGTGAAAAAGCGCAAATGGAAATAGGCGTACATGGGATTCACCCAGAAATTCTAAAACTTGTTGGCGCTCTTAACTGGCGTACTTCATATACTCAAAATCAATATCAGCACGCAATTGAAGCAGCGATGTTATGTGGAACAATGGCCAGCGAGCTTGGGCTTAACGTAAAGCAAGCTAGGCGAGCAGGTTTACTTCACGATATTGGAAAAGTAATCGATGCTTCTGCAGAGGGTTCTCATGCGGTTGTTGGAGCTGATTTTGCCAAAAGATATGGCGAGTCTCCAGATATTGTTCACGCTATTCGTGCTCACCATGACGATGAGAAACCATCTAGCGTTTTGGCCCATAGTGTTTCAGCGGCAGACGCTTTAAGTGGAGCTCGTCCAGGAGCGAGAAAAGCGATGATGGAGAGTTACGTAAGTAGGCTAACCGACATCGAAGAAATCGTTAATTCATTTGAAGGCGTATCTAAAACTTACGCTATTTCTGGTGGACGTGAAGTTAGAGTATTTGTCGAAAATGATCGGGTATCGGATGAAGAAACAGTCATGTTAAGCCGAGATATCGCAAAAAAAATCGAGAGCGAAATGTCATATCCAGGTACAATTAAAGTAACAGTAGTTCGTGAAACCAAAGCAATAGGTGTCGCGAAGTAATTTTTACTTTTTTGTAACAGGAACAAGGACGTGAAAAAATTTGCCATTGTAACGGGAAGCTCCCAAGGATTGGGGCTTTCTCTCGTTAACTACCTATTAGATGAAGACTACATCGTTTTTGCGGCCAGCAGAGGCGGCACCCCAGTTCAACACGGAAATCTTATCGATATTATTTGCGACATAAGACGTGAGTCAGATGTTGAAAGTATGTTTGAAGAAATTGATCAAATGACAAATGAGATTCACCTTGTGATTAACAACGCAGGTATTTGTCGAATTGACCCAATTGATGAAACTGCCACAAGTGATTTTCAGGATCACTTACAAACAAATGTAACGGGAGTGTTTCATGTGCTAAAGCATCTGAAGCCTTATCTCGTTGAAAATGAAACACACATTATTAATATTTCTTCTAAAGCTGGTATTAAAGGAATTGCCAATTGGTCTGCTTATTGCGCTTCCAAGTTTGGCCTTGAGGGCTTAGTTGCTGCTTGTAGAGAAGAATGGAAAAGCATGAAAATTAAATTTACCAACCTTCGCCCTGGCGCCATTAATACAGGATTATGGCAGCGGCTTGGAATTGAAGTTCCAGAAAATGAAGTGATGGAAGTGGGTGAGTTTTTAAAAGTATTCGATATTGTTATCAAATCAGAAAAAGTACTCTCATTTAATGATTTAAGCTTTTCTCATCATATGAATCAACAGTACGAATAAATAATGAGAGTTCGGCGTCTAAAAAACAAGCTTGTGAGAGCATTAACATTTTCATTTGTAAGTAGTTTTTTTATCGTTCAAATAATTAACTATCAACATGCGATGACAATTATTGGGCCAGTGATGTTTGCCGTTGCTTTTTATTTTACTTTTAAAAGTGAAAAGTTAATAAACCTTGCTCACTCTAGCAGATATCGATTTAGTTTTTTAAGGCAAGTTTTTAATTACGAAAATTTTGTTCACTCAAAACTGCCTAATCGTTTTCAAAACTTTTCCGTCATTATTTCAATACTTCTTATTCTTTGTGTGTTTTCCGTACTGACAAGAGATTTAAGTTCTCTGCTTGTGTGCACGCCCTTAATTTTTATCTTAAAAATGATCGACTCTTAGATACTGCAAGATAATTTTCGTCTTTTCATTAAGTGAAGAAACGCTTGCATCTCTTCTGGTGAAGACTTTGCTTTAGAGTAAGCTTTTAGAAGGGTTTCAATATCTTCCATACGTTCAATTTGAGCAATATCATCAATAAACGAACTGAGATCTTCCCTTGCAAATGTTTTGGCCAAGTCAAATTTAATGTCTTGGGCCAATAGTTTTTTTATTGATTGTACTTGTTCGCCGAAAACTTTTGAGATGGCCAAGAATTCACTCTCGGGAAGAGTTCGCTCTAATTCTCTATATGCTTCAATAATGCGGAGTCTTTTATCTAATTCACTCATGCCGCTTGAGTTAATTGTTTGTATCTTGCGGCCAAAATCTCGCGCCGTTGTTTTTCCAGCATCGGAAAAATTCTCTATTGTTGCTTCTAGATTTCTTGCTATACGACTTTGACTTCGTGTGGATTTTGCTATTCCACTCAATCCATCAACGACATCTCCAACACCACCGAGGGCCATTGCGCTAATAATTCCATAAAACATCAATTCTTCTGATTTTAAGGAGTCGATCTCTTCTTCCGCTTTTTGATAGTCTTCAAGGCCTAGTAATGCGAGAGAAAGGTTTCTACGTTTGTCTGAGCTCATCTCGGCATACTGTGCGTATTCAAGACCAAATTCTATTGGCAGGACTGCAAGGGCCGCTACAGGATGAATGAAGCCGACCATTCCAATACCAATGCTTGCGTCCATTAAATTACGATCACGATTGGCCTCTTCGTTTAAAAATGAATTTCGCGTTTGGCAGTAGATACTCTTGCTTGCGGTAGAGAAGTTATTTTTCTCAAACATTAATTTTCCAATAGCATCATTTGCTAGCAATTCTCGTCCATAGTCCTGAGGATTATCACATGCATCCTCTAGTGTGTTCGTTAATGCATCCTCAATACCGCGATCAGCTTCTGACTTTATCTTTTTTGCGAGTTTTATTTCTGCACCTGTTGGAGGAGGTTGGCGGTGATAGGATTCCATGAAGAGCTCAAACATTTTTAATTCAGAGCTTTCATTATTTGGATCAAGTTCATTTTCAATTATGTTGTCCAGAGTTGATTTGTCTGGGTATACACCGCGTTCACTCCATGATGGATGAGTGATTTTGAGCAAGTTCTGATAGTTAATATTGGTGTCTAGGCCCAATGCATTTTGATCAAAAGAAAAAGAAAACTTTTCGGAGTCAATCGCCCCTTTCCACAGAGGAGTTCCACAACTCATATCATAATGAAGCTCTTTCGATCGTTGCTTAAATTCTTGCGCTTTAACTAAAGGGGTGAATTTTCCATAGATCATATAACTTAGAGGGCGAGTTGCCATATCATCGACAATGCCAGTGAAACAAGTTGATGAACCAAATTCTCCTCCCGAAAGAGGAATGGAGAGAAAGGGAAGTTGTTGTCTGATTTGAGAAATTTCTTGTGAAATAGGATTCACAAATGAGTCTTTAAATTTATTTATTTGGGTATTTATTTCTTGGCACTCTTCACTTTGCGATACTCCCCATGACGGAAAAAAGTGGGAGTGCTGACACTTACCAAGATAATATTGGTTGAGGACCGCATATTTATTAGCGATTTTTGCATAATATTTCTCAAGAGAACCCAACCTTTTGATTGCTTTTGCTGTTTGTTCGGCCTCCATTTCTTCGTATCGATCATATCCTTCTTGGTCAAAGTAGCCATCATCAAGAAGAGTGAGTTTAAAATCCTGGAGAGCTTGCTCTTTATCTAAGTCATTATTTTCAAAACATTTTGAAAGAGATGCTTCTATTTTTTTGACAACCTTTGCCTTGTAATTAGTTGTTAGTGATTTTGGATTTTTAGTTAAAAGTTGTTCTGCAAAAGCGCTAAGCTGTGTTGCTACACCGAGGTTAAATAATTCATGCGCGAGTAAGTCTTCACTCATTTCAACAAGTGTAGAGCGTTGAGTGTCGCATCCGATATTATCTTGAACCCACGAAGGGCAGCCTAAATCATCTTTTGATTTATCTTTGTCTCTTTGTTTTGCTAAGTATTTTAGAGGAGGGTAGGCGCCGGGTGCAATGCCTTCTCGGCAGTCCCTAAAGGCCTTTGGTTCTGGTTCATCTCGAAAATTTCTACGACTCGGTGGGGAGAGCAAATTTTTTAGTTGGTTAAGTTTTCTTCCTGCATTAAACATTGCGTAGTGAGCGCTTTGGCTTTTTTTCGCCACTTCGAGTGCTTGATCTAGTTTGTCACCTGAAATAAGACATTCTCTTATTGAAAGTGAATGTTCGCCATTAAGCGTTTCCTCAAAAAATGAAACTTGTTGATCTTGTTTACATTCACTACTTAGACGATATAGTTCTGTTGTTTCGTAATAATTAAGTAAGCGTTTCGCTTGATCGCCTGTTTGAAAATTTGCTCTCGTTATACTCAAGAAGCTTCTTAGTTCAGGAGACTGCTTGGCAATAGAAGCAGTTTTAAGTTCACTCATTGCATTTTCATAAACTTCTAAATAGCATTCATATTCTTTCCTTGGAGAAAGGGTCCCGCTTTTTTGATGACAACTTGTGAACGCTTTAACGTGGGTGTTCTCCTGCTCGACCCCACAAAGCTCTAAATTTGCTTTTGATAACAAGGGAAGTAGAGAAAATGAAAGTATTAGTATTAATTTTTTCATATCATTACCAATCCGTTAGTATCCAATCATACTCATTTGAATCAGGGCGTCTTGCCCATGTTAATTGTCCAGGGTGAAAGTCTGAAGCGCCCGAAAGTCTGGCTAAATCTTCTATTGCTTTTAGGCGCTCATATCGCTGTCGAACTTGATCAACTTCTTGTGGCCTAATGCCGGACAAAGTTCTTGAAATTTGAATGTTTGTTTTATTTTGTTGAAGCATCTGCACGACTTGAGCATTTGCATCCATAAATTCTTTCGCATCTCCTTCAATATTTAATTTTTCAACTTCAATCCATCTGTAGTTTGGATCATGCGATAAAATTTTAACGGTGTAGTAACAATCTATTCCCAGATTGGTTGAGAATTTATCGTTACAAATTGAATTATCCCTATTTTTGACAAACCTTCTACTAAAGTGAAAATTTCGATAATCTTTATCATTGATTGTTTGTAGTCTTTTTCTCGGGTTAAGCCCTGGAATTTTGTATCGTTGATAGCCAGTTTCAATGGGATCGAGATACTGGCCATCTGTTGTAATTCTTCGGTCTTCAAAAATTTTTTGATTTCTTGTTCCGATAAAATCAGCAATGTTGGGTAGCCTTAATACTGTTGCCTCTCCCGTTTCAGAAGTTATCTCATAGATATGGGTTGAGTTTCCCGCCCCGAGGTAACGATTAATTGTAAATCTTTTTTCAGGTAAACCCGCGACAGGATCAAAAACAACAGTATCACCTGATTTTAATAAATTTAAATCTCTCTCGTAAGCTTGAAGTCTTCTTGTGCAAGCTCCAAAGCCGGGTAAGCAGGTTTTAACCATTTCTCCTTCGGGCGAATATCGCGGATATTCAAAACTTAAATCTAGTCGATATGATCTTGAATCAGTCGGCGGGATAGCATCTCTCGCTTCATCTGTAAGAGAGCGATACTCGCGCATGTGTTGGTAAATTTCCTTAGTGATCATATCCATTTTTTCAACGTCACTTAATCCTCTGGTTCCTGGGTTGTTTAAATTTCCAATATTACTATATGCTGCTGTTGCTGTTCCTGTGGGATCAGCAACAGTTGCAGTGTTAAGAATAGCGGCCGTAGAATCTGTCGAGCTTACGTAGGATTGCGAGTATGTTGATTGCTTGGAGCTAATACTCTCATAAAAAAAATCGAGATCAGTTTCTCTAACTTTTCCACGTATATAAACTTCAAAGCGAGGATCATTTTTATATAAATCCCAAAATTGTTTGATTTCACCAGTTCTAAAAATATCTGCAGAATTCGAATAATTACTGAGTGCCAGCAAAAGACAATTTGCCGCAAACACACTTTTAAAAGTTGCGAACAATAAGAAAAGAATAATTGTTGCATTAAATCTCATTTCTCTAGTTTTCGAGACTTTAGAGGATAAATTAAAGTAAACTTTTTTTATTCACTCCATGCCTCGAGGGTCGAGAGTTCCATTGAAATTTTCCTGGCCAAGAATGTGCCAGCAGTTAAAGCATCGATGTCCCGCTCCCATAGTTGTCGCAGTTTCTCCTGTTGATGTTTTATTTCCTAGCTTTTCAATGATGGATTGCTTTGCTGTAGTTAAT
>JAURQB010000126.1 GCA_030836365.1 Bdellovibrionota bacterium
AAGATCCAGAGGGCAGGTGACACCTTTTGGAATGTACACAAAACTTCCATCACTAAAAACGGCAGAATTTAGTGCTGCATAGAAGTTATCACTGTAGGGGACAACTGTTCCTAAATATTTTTTGACAAGCTCGGGGTATTCTTTGACCGCTTCACTAATGGAGCAAAATATAACACCAACTTTCTCCAGATCTTCTTTATAAGTTGTGGCCACACTGACAGAGTCAAAAACCGCATCAACAGCAACGCCGCTAATTCTTTTTTGTTCACTTAGTGGAATACCTAATTTTTCAAACGTTTCTAAAAGCTCAGGGTCCACTTCATCTAGAGAGCCAAGTTCTGGCTTCTTTTTTGGAGCAGAGTAGTAATAGAGATCATTAAAATCAATCTCAGGAATATCAAGTTTTGCCCATTTGGGCTTTTTCATGGTGAGCCAATGCCTGTACGCTTTAAGACGGTACTCTAATAACCACTCTGGCTCTTCTTTTTTTGCGGAGAGCATTCGGATAACGTCTTCATTTAAACCTTTTGGAAACTCTTCGGTTTCAATATCGGTGTAAAAGCCGTACTTATAATCTTTGCTTTCAAATTCACTAGACATGAAATTGTCCTTCATTGTTTTTAGGCCCTTGTTCACTGAAGGCCATGGTAAATAATTGATCGATGGTTAAATTTTTTAAATAAGTGTTTAAAGTGGCATTTAACTTATCAATAGGTTTGATAATGTTGCAGTTTGAGTACAAATCACAAAGTCCTTTGTGGCTTTGACAAAACTCCTCGTCATTTCCTTTTGGGTCTACAATATGGGCCAGATCGAGATAGGAAATTTCGGTTAAATTTTTTGCTAAAGCGTAACCGCCTTTTGTTCCTTTCTCTGAAACGAGAATGCCGGCGTTATTCATCGCCTGCATTACTTTTGAAGTGGTATCAAATGGAATATTGAATCTTGAGCACAGCTCTCTTGCTGTGGTCAATTCATTACGCGACTTTTCCTCCCAAATAAACTTGAGCGAAATCAGCGCGTACTCAACTTTTTTTGTAATTTTCAACATGAGTTTTATCCTCAATTTGTTAAATCTTAAAAAACCTGACAATTCCTATTTATAAGGGCTTATGCCTCAAAATAAGTTAAATTTCAACTTATATTAGTTATACAGTAAAAATGGAATATAAGCTAAAAAATAACTTATATTAAGTTATTGAAAATACATTAATCTTAATAATGTTCAGGAACCAAAAACAGGCACTGTCTGTTAGGGCGATTTAAACAAAGGGAAAAAAACAAAACTTACCACGGATTGTATATCACCCTGATTTAGTTACCATTTAGAGATGAATAAAAAATACTCGTTAAATAACTTCGACTATAAAGTCTTTCTCAATAACAACTTCTCTCTTGTCTGCGTTTATTTAGTTACAATCTTGTTCATTGTATTTGATATCAATCCGAGTTTCATGGATAACGATGATGCGGACATGTTGGCAATAAGTCTCGGTTTAAACGGCTTAACTAGTGAAGGGTTAATATATTTTCAAAATGAATTTCTAAAATATTTTTACCAGGTAATCAATTTTGTTCCAGGAATAAAAGGGTATTGGTTACTCGTAATTATTCTTCATTTTTTTACATTTAAAACCTACGATCAATTTTTAAAAATTAAAACTTCTCTTAATACACTTCAAAGAATTGTTCTTAACTTAATTCTTCATTTACCGCTGGTTATAAGTTCACAGTTCAGTTTCTATACGGGAGTGATTTTTACTCTATTTCTATTAAACGAAGAAATGTACCCCGGACGTAAAAGAAATTACATCTATCTAGTACTCAGTTTTTTGATGCGAAATAATTTATTTTTCATGTATGTCGTAGTTTTTCTTTTTCCCAAGATAATTTTCAATTTTAAAAAGATAACGAAAAAGTCTCTTATTATGCCTGCTGTTTTAATTTTCTTTGTCGTTGCTTTTACTAGCTTTGGTCATTTCGAAAAGAAAAAAATTCCATCCAATGAGTCTTTAATGAAGCATGGGTTAATAAGCTATATGATGTTGGACTATGCGGGCTTTCATCGTTTGAGAGATTATTATGACTACCTTAGGTTACCTGTGAGCAAAAACGATATGAACCTACTCGCTCATCATTTTTGGTTTGATGAAGACCTAGAGAAAAATATGTTTACTACTGAGATGATGAAGTTAAGTGGAGTGCCGACAGGAATACGTCCGTGGAAAGCTCGAGCGTTTTTAAATTCATTCAAAAATGTACAAATTGTTATTCCATTTATCCTTGTTATCTGTTGCTTGATTTTTATTCGTTTTGATAAAGAGCTCGCATTGAGCTTATGTCTAATTATTGGAATTCAATTATTTTTTGCCTTAATGGGAAGGCCTGGAAGGGAATATGTATATTATGGTGGCTTTTTACTTTTCCTATTCAAAAGTTTGTCACATCTGAAAGATTCAGGACGAAAAGAGCTTATTGGGTTTGCAATTGCTTGTGTGATGGTTGTTCCTGTGTGGAAAACTTATCAAAGAATTAGTAATTACAATGATATTCAAAATAAGGAACTTCCAAAGTTTTTCTCTACGATAAAGTCGTACAATAAACCACTTTTTGTATGGGGGGGAGAGCTTGGACCTATTATGTACCCAATGTTTCCAGATGAAAGTTTTGAAGATATCCCCATCGTAAGTTTAATAAAGTTTTCAGGTATTAAAAGGTATAAAGAGAACTATGATTTTAATTATTTTAAAAAATCACTTATGAACAATGGGATCCTTCTGGGGGATCATAAAATTCATCCCGTAAAAATAAATATGCTCAAAACTTATTGCCAAGAGTACTTTGGAGAGGGGAGAAGACTTCAGGTGGAAGACTTAAGTACGAAGTCGGTGAATCTCTTTCATCTAAAGTGTATTAAAGAGAGAAGTTAATTTACATTCTCTCTGGTGCATGAACGCCAAGAAGGTTTAAACCATGTTTTACGATTTCTGCTGTCGCTTTTGAAAGCGCCAAGCGCGCGTCTTTAAGTGCTGTACTTTCAGCATTGGCCACAGAGCACTCGGCATAGAATGAATTATAGAGCTTACACGTATCATACAAGAAACTCGTTAAAAGAGGTGTCTTATGATTAAGGCAAGCGTCCACAACAATATCATTAAACCGAGTTAGCTGGTAAGCAAGTCTCATTTCTTGTGGCTTTTGGAGAGTGCTCCAATCAACAGAGTTGTGATCAACTTTTTCAAACTCAAGTTTTTGACAAAGAGAATTGATGCGAGCAAAAACATATTGAAGATAAGGCCCGCTTTCACCATCAAGCTTTAACCACTCATTCATTTCAAAAACAATCTTACGGTTATTATCCATCCGAACCATGCCGTATTTGATGGCGCCGTTAGCAATTTTAGTCGCAGTGTTTTTGATTTCTTCATCGCTCCAGTCACCACGATATTTTTCAAGATAATTTTTGGTGATGGTTGCTTCCATGTTTTTTATTAAGTCCATTAATGGAACAATATTTCCCTTACGAGAACTCATGGCCCCGTCTGGCACTTCAACGAATTCGTAATCAATATGTTCACAATTTTTTGCTGCTTCAAAACCAACTTTTTCTAATACTTTAAATACTTGTTTAAAATGAAGACTTTGTCGGACATCGACAATATAAAGGTTTTTTTGAATATCGTATTCTTCAAACTTTTTTTGCGCGAGAAGCACATCTTTTGTTGCATAAAGTCCGTTACCATCTGACTTAAGAAGCAAACAGAACCCAAGCTTATCTTCGCTTAGGTCCATTCCTATTGCACCTTGGTCCTTTGTGAGTTTTCCCTCTTCATAAAATTTTTTAACAAGCTCGACTGACGGGGAGTCCATTTCACTTTCAAAGTACCAACGGTCAAAATCTACTCCGGCCCAAGAATAAAGTTTTTTCATTAATTCTAGTGACCATAATCGCGTATCTTTCCAAAGGTCATAATATTCACCTTCGCCTGATTCAATTTCTTTGAGAATTGCCGTCAATTCAACTCTATTTGATTCCTCGGTATCAGTTCCACGTTCACTTTCTAATTTATTGTGGGCTGTTGAATATAAATTTCCTAACCAAGATCCTTTGTCTTCATCGTCTTTTGGAAGCTCTGGTGTAAATTTTTTCAAGTACCACAAACATTTTGCAACGTGTGTTCCTACATCTCCAGGATAAGTCACTCCATAAAAAGTATGTCCAGTGTATTTATAGAGGTTACTTAATGTGTTACCCAAGCAAAGGTTTCTCATGTGGCCGACATGGAGTTCTTTATGTGTATTTGGTTGAGAATACTC
>JAURQB010000127.1 GCA_030836365.1 Bdellovibrionota bacterium
GGCATCTCCTCTTAGGTCATCTACTGCCTCACTATAGCTTGTCGAAAATGCGTAGCAGGCTCCTTCTTGAATACAACTCTCTGGAGTATCAAGATACCAATCATTTGCTAAGTCATCATTTGAATAATCACCACCTGGATCAAAGCAATAACCAGCTTGTTCGCAAGATGTTCGCTCCGTATAGGAAGTGTCACCAGTACAAGAACCTACCGCTGAACATAATGCCTCTGTTGGATATTGCTTGGTTGTATTTTCATCAACGCAAAGTCCCTCAGGAGAGAAACCATCGACATCACTCACGGCAAAATTATACATAAAAGTACTTGTCTGACTTTGGCCAACGAACCCACCAACGTGACGGTACCCACCATAAACTCGTCCAACACGAGCGTACGAGGAGCGTACGGAACTATCAAGCGCAAACCCGATAAACCCACCAATATTTTCGACTGGATAAATTACTCCACTATCATTACTATAACCCGTTCCATAAACACTTTGATCGACGTCCGCATAACTTGCTTGAACTCGACTTTCCCAGCCTGAGCCAATAAGGCCACCAACATTGTTGCCCGCATTTCGACTATAAATAATCTCGCCGTCTACATAACTAAATTGAATTTCTCCGCCGGCCACACGATAACCATTAATATTCTCACTACCATCTACACAAAGTGGATTAGCACCACTGAGCTCCTCTTCTAAATCTCGGTAATTTCCATTTTTACCGACCAATCCTCCAACGTTGCCTTCACCCACAATAGTGTTGGCATTAACCACATAACTGTGCTCGATTCGCCCCGATTGGTAATGGCCATCGCTATAATTAAAACCGACAAGCCCCCCAACCGCTGCGCCTTCAACATCGATTAAATTTGTTATCGCTTGTGAGTAATTAATTTCCACATTACTCTTTCCAACCAGGCCACCAATAATTCCATGCCCAGAAATTGTGCTGGTAATATTGGCCTGAGAATAAAGAATTCTTCCTTCGCTTTTTTCACCATCAAGGGCTTCACCAACTAGCCCACCGGTTGTTGCGTAAAGAGGACAGTCTTGGTTAGATGCTTCGATATACATGACTTGAACATTAGATCCGTAAATTTGGCCACCCGTGTTTCGGCCGACGAGCCCACCGCCGTGATGATTGACACTCAGAAGATTATCAATTTCGACTTCATTATTTTTTAACTCTGACTCAATAGACTCGCCAATAAGCCCACCCACATAATTAACGCCTGAGATATTTTTCATATAAGCGGAATTGTTCCCGACAGGAGAATTGGTATTTAACCCAATAAACCCACCAACAAAATCATCGCTTCCCTCAATATTTTGCCTTGCTTTTGATGAACTAAAATGAATTTCGCCCTCACTATTTTCGCCAGCAAACCCACCAACATTTTCAAAACCAATAACACTATTTAGTTCAACTGATGAATATAAGATCGCGCCTTTTGAATTAAATCCAACAAAACCACCAATATTATTTTCTCTTCCTTCAACATTCCCAGATAAGTACACTTTTGAATCTCTCACTGTCGAGCGATGTGCATACCCAACGAGCCCACCAATATTATTATCTCCAGAAATCTGAGAGAGCTTTACAGTACATTGTAAAATAAGTCCGTCACTGAGCTCTCCAACAAGTCCTCCGACTTGATCATCTCCCTGAACGTGATCTTCAAACTCAACCGTTGAATTAATAATTCGTCCACCGCCTTGACGACCAACCAATCCACCAACGCGATTATCTCCTGCGTACATCGACCCACTTTCGATATGAACGTTATCAATTTCACCACCGTCATTGTAACCAACGAGCATTCCCATTCCATACTCGACTTCATCATCGTCAGATTTCATCACTCGATGTTTAACTAGCTTTAAATTCTTAATGACTCCAGGAACAGAAAGAAAGGGAAACATTCCAATCGCTTTATATTCATTCTCCTCATCATTGAGGAACGTCGCGCGAAAGCGATAAATGGTGTGGTCATTCCCATCAAAGACTCCGGTAAATGGATGATCGTCTTCCGTGTAATCCACTTCAATTTCTTCTAGCCCGTCGAGGTCAGTATCACCAACCGACAAGTTTGTTCGATAAACACTAATTGGCGAGTACGTATGATTAGCATCAAGATCAAAGTGCACAAAATCAAGGTCAGCTTTGAGCAAAAAATGCTTATTCCAATCAGTGGGCGTTTTCCCAATATTTAAAAACTGCTCTTCTGTACAAATAGTGAAAGAAGTAGAAGGCGTGGAGCCCTCTACTTCACCTGAATTTGCATACGGAGAATTTGTTAATCTCCTTCCAACACAATATTCAAGATCTTGTTGTTCAATAGTTGCAGTGGCTTCAAACTCTTTTAACGGCTCCGTTTTATCCAAGCATCCCGTTAATCCTGTAACGAGGATGAAAACAAAAAAGATGTTTGATTTAAAAAAGTTACTAATCATTTAACTCCACAAACAATGGCCAACGCTGATTGAGCCTAATTGTCTCCTAAACTTTTCGGTAGTTTAGCATGGTCACTTGAATAGAAATGTCTGACTTTCTAGAGATTATAAGTGAATGAATTCGGTTACTTAAATCGCACTATCAAAATTAAAAAGCGCCTCCTATAGAGACGCTTTTGATAATCGACAATTTTTATTGGAAGTATAAAGAGTGTTAAAGAGTTTTTAAAAACTCAATTAAATCCATTTTTTGAGCACGTGAAAATTTCTCACTGCCATCCTCGTTGAGTAGCATTTTTTCATGTCCAATATTTTGAAGTCCTGGCCTGGCCGTATCGATAAGCGCATCACTTACCTTACTCCATGCTTTCGGCGCCTTTTCACCAACCGGAAACCCAACACATGCAAAATCAAAATCGGTTTTAGGATTGTTGGCCGTTCCTTGATAAAACTTTTTCACTCTTTGTTTTGCCGGAGTCAACAAGTCACATAAGCTTGGCACGGAATTGTTGTGCAAATAAGGATAGCGCGCCCAAATACCGACTAGTGGCGGCGGCACGTATCCTTCTTGGGGCACAACCACCGTTTTCATCCATTTTGAAATGGCCAGACGATTGAGATCATCAGCAAAATATTTCATTCCTTCATAGCGCAATGGATCGGTTCCCACATTTTTAACTGGCGTTTTTTTATGATACTTCACTTTAGTCGTGGCGAGCAGCTCTTCCAATGTTAAGTCATTCGCATTAGGCATCGACCATCCTTTTTCGTAAACACCATGACAACGCTTACACGAAGTCATAAATATTTTCTCTCCTCGTTTTGCTTTTTCCACATTAATCGTTGTCGCTGCAAAAAAATCAGTCCACCTCGGAGCAGGCGTATTGAACACGGAAGTCGTCAACTCCATCACCGTTTGTTTATTATCTTTTAACCACTGCTCAATTTCTTTCATATCCGCGCCACGGCCAATTTCATTCCAAAGGAAATTCGTAAAAATAGGGTTTCCTTGAACAATTGAACCATCACTAAGCCAGCGAGTTTTATATTTTAAATTCCACCAAACCGCAGGCTTTGAATCAGCAGGAGTGCGTTGAAGCTCATTAAAACGCGGAAAGTTTTCATACATTGGGTTTTTTGTGATGTAATCATCTTCATTTCTTTTTGCCAGAGACAAAGCAACTTGGGCCAATGACGTATCAACGCCCAACGCAATTGGCGTTATACTTCCAGTTGAATTCACATTGTTCCGTGTTCTTCGATAAATTTCGGTCTCACCCTTTGTTGCTCCGGTCGCAAGTTGAAATAACCATGGATGAACTAACGGGAAATATTTTTCGGCCATGACAAATACTTCATTCGTACGTGGGCGCTTATTGTTTAGGCCGATAATTTTTTTTCCAAATAAAGAAGTTGCGTGGCAAGTAGCGCAGCTAAAAGTGAGTTTTTCACCTTGCTCATCTTTAATGATAGTCACGCCCATCCGGTCACCTTCCATTAAATCATCTGGCCTTGGAACAAAAAAGACACCCTCGCCTTCAACTTCAGGGTATTTCGTAAGACCAATCCAATCAAAAAGACCATTGATGCTCGCAAATGGAATCGCCTCCTCACCTTCATCAGCGAGAGAAATACCATGTTCCTGAATTATTTTGTTAAATTTGCTCGGATTGCCCAAAATTTTCTTTAACGGTCGCCAGGGAAGAAAAATACCGGAAACCTCAACCGGATACCGAAGAGCATGAAGACGTCCATGACGATTCCACTTTTTAAGCGTCTCTTCATCAAGCTCATAAATATTAGATCGCGACTCACCAACTTTAATCGAAGCTTCTTCGCTCCAATCTGGCCGATCCCAAACTTCAGTCACATTGGAAAAACTGCTCACACTCAAACACAGAAGAATCCAGAATATTGCCTGCTTCATTGCCACTCCTTCGACTAATTAAGACTTGCAGATAATGCTACAGATCAATCTTTCAATCATCAAATGTGAAAAGGACAAAATATCTGATTGATATATTTTTTAAGAAATAATTTGATAAAAAGTAGTCATTAATATTCTAAATATTTCTCACTAAATTTTTCCACCATTTTACCCGTGAAATCATCGATTCAAGATCATTTTCTTTCAATTCAATAACTAATTCTTTTTGCTCAAATATATCTGAATGGTTCTCGATGAGATCCGCATAAAACTGCTCATTTCCTATGCCTTCAATGCGCAAGTGATAACTTCGAATTCGGTGATAATATTTTCGAATCAACTCAATTGAAAAATGCCCACTCATTAAGCAGTTGGTTAAATCAAATTGAAAAAAAACACCTGCATCCAAATGCAAGTCTAAAAGATCGATTGGAGTTTCTCCCTCTTCTAAACGCTCAAACTCAATTCCATGATTATGAAAACCTATATTTAAACCGGATTTAGCGAGCTCATTAAGAGCATTCGCAAACTGAAGCCAAAAAGTTTTTCTAAAATAAGATTTTTCACTTACTCCTTTTCCTGCGACAATTCGTCTTAATCCTTTAAACTTAACTTGATCAATTAGCGATCTGAAAAGCCGATAAATAAATGGAAATCGTCTCAAAAAACTGAGCGGCCAGCACAAAGAGTTTTCCTCAACGGCCGTTGGAATAATGAGTCTATTATCGGAAATTTTATTCAATAGCGCTAACTCAGCCTCACTTAAGGTCTCTCTAATTTTCAGGTTACAATGCACCCCAGAAAACCCCTCATTACTTAGCTGTTGAAGTAAAAAAATATCTTGGGCCGAGACGATATTGAGCTCTAGCTTTTTTACACCAGTAGATTGTTGAATATTTGTTATCGATTCCTTATCTAGAGGTAATCCGTATAATTGTATTGCACTTATTTCCATCACTTAATTATACGTGGGTTTATAAAAAACAACATTTATTTATATTAGTTTTTAACCAATCAATCCCGAAGTACATAGAGTGAAGCGCAATTATCAAAATCAAAGATGGAAGACCATAATCGCAAGGGCAACAACTTGCTTTTTTATTGCGCTATTCTGTTGTTTTCATATATTTGCCGCGCCAAATATCGAAGAACCAGAAGATGAATATTCGAAACGTCGACATCAACGAGTCACAACAATGATTCGTATTCAGGAGGCCACAAGAAAACGATGCCCGCATGTAAAAGTGGGAAATCGAGTAATTGCTTTATGTCATGGAGAAGAAGCTTGGCGAAAAAAAATAGATCCTGATCATCAAGAACTTTTCCAATTTAGCGAGTTTTACCATCAAAATCGGGTCAGGCCTGTCTGCCAGGAAAATAAAAATTTTCAAGAAATTAATTTCAGTCACAATGAAAAACCAAAGACAAAAAAAAGGGAAGGAATTGGAATTTGGATGTCTTTGCCAACGCTTAAAATTGAACTCGATACTCCTATGAATTTAATGACGATAGATTATACGCCACAAAAAAAACGCGCTGACTTTTATTCTGTGATTGTTACCCCTGAAGCCCACAAAAAAATGATATGTGAAATGACTCCTAAAGATATTGTTGATGTCGTTAAATTTCATGACCCCAATTGTGATTTAGAGATGATGACTGAAACGCCACTTATTAAATTTGTTCACATTACTGAGGAAGATATTTATCAAATCTTTTTGAAACTTAACTCATTAGACACGAGGGGAGCAGGATGTGTGAGCGGTCTTAATGATTTATTACTTCTCAAGAAGCGTACTTGTGTTATCACCGAAAACTATGGTGCTGTTTCTCACGAATACCCAGCAAATAAGAAATTTCTCGAAAAAATTAAGGCCAACAGCCACGCCGGCACGGCACTAGATTTTTCATCAGGAGATCGAATTTCAGGAGATCGACACACATTTTTTGTCTTCGATGGGGTCGTTTATAACTATCGTGACTTTGGTAATTTCCTCTGGGGACTCGGTTACCGAATGGCCAGTTGCCGAAAAAAAAATATCTGTCAAAAAGATCATTCGAAAATTAAATGTCGCGCCTCTTTTCTGGGCAAAAGAATTGCCCTGGCCGGCGCAAACATCAATGCTTTTTTTAATACCTATAAGGAGAACATGGGCAATGCTTATGGTTGTTCAGTGGCGCCAATAGAAGGAGAAGAAGAGAATACGGTTATCCTGCGCGGTGATTCAGCACCTGACCAAGCGGCGATAAAGAGAGGGCTAACTCACCCTGTTGGTGACTATATTTTACAAAAAGCCGCCCCCTCCTACTGTCAGGCACTTAGCAAGCTGGAGGGAGCACAATAATACTTGTCCAACTTATGGAAATTGATCTAGAAATTGGACGTGTTATTAACTATAGTGGCGAAAAAATCGTTAATTATTTAGGAGAGCAAAAATGCGCGATTTGTATCCGGAAATTAGTCCTTACAACCATTTTCACCTTCCCGCTTCGGCGCTTCATTCGGTTTACGTTGAAGAGGTGGGAAACCCTGAGGGGACTCCGGTTATTTTTCTTCATGGTGGCCCTGGCGGTGGTTGCGGTGAGGATTATCGTCGATACTTCGATCCTAAAAAATGGCGAGTAATTCTTTTTGATCAGCGAGGTTGTGGGCGCAGTACTCCATTTGCGGAACTCAAAGATAATACGACCTGGGACCTCGTTTCAGATATTGAAAAAATTCGCGAGCACCTAGGTATCAAAAAATGGTATGTTTTCGGCGGTAGCTGGGGCTCTACTCTATCTCTATCCTATGGAATCACTTATCCTGAAAACTGCTTAGGTTTTATCTTGCGTGGTATTTTTCTTTGTCGCAAACAGGAAATTGAATGGTTTCTTTACGGA
>JAURQB010000128.1 GCA_030836365.1 Bdellovibrionota bacterium
AAGATCTCTCTTATTATCAACTAAATAAATCTTTCCGATGTAATAATAAAATATAGGGTTTTTTGGATTATGAGAAATACATGACTTCAGCTTAGCTATAGCATTTTTAGAATCTCCATTTGAACTTAAATTTTTCGCCAGAAAAATACATGCTTCCTCATTCGACTTATCAATTTTTAGAACTTCATTATAAGTTTTTACCGATTCTTTATCTCGCCCTGTAGCACTATATAGACCGGCAAGAATTAGCATGAATGAAGATTTTTGCTGGAAGTTTTTATCAATTGATGTCTTTAAGAACTTTTCAGCTTCATCAAATGAAGCAGATCTGATTAAAGAGACAATAAGATCCTTATTAACAAGAAAGTCCTCTGGAAAAAAATGAATTAGAACTTTAAAAATGAATGCAGCCTTAACTGCTTCATTTCTTTCTTTTAAATCGTTCCCCTTAATGAACAGATCCCTCAATAAAAATGTTTTTGAAGATTCATCTTTTGCCCCCTCTATATGGGCAATAATTCTAGAAACATCCTCATCAGTATATTTAGAATCTGGCTCAGGTATCTTTACTTCCTTAGGAAATTGAAAGCCAATACTTCGATTTTGCTTGTGACCATTTCGCAGTCCAATATTATAAGTTGAACAACTCACAAATATTAACAAGAAACATAGCTGACAAAGCTTCTTCGAATAATAGTTGTGAAAATAAATTGAAAACCTAGTGGCCATGTACTTTCCAATAGTTGACATGGAAAACTATCGGAATTTCTCTGCTGAATCCTTAAAGCTTTAATCTTAAATATCGCTAAAAGAAAAATTTTCCGGTTTTTTGAAATGCAAATAGACGAAGATTGTTGACATCCTGAACCAAAAACTGTTACTTCATGCTCAACTTTTCGTAGCGCAAATGGTTAAAACCAAGCTTAGCAGCATGTTATACCTATAAACATCTGTTTTTACTGGCAAAAAACTTATGCATTACGCATCGCTGTAAATACTACATTCTTCGTTGAATCAATCGAAAAATGTTGTATAACGCAGCAAGGCAACGTTTTCAAAAATTATTTGTCCACACAATTTGGGGGATCCAAAATGACTGAAGCTAGAATTATCAAAAGGTATCAAAACAGAAAACTTTATGACACTCATCAAAGTTGCTACGTAACTCTTGAAGAGATTGCTCAAATTATTAGAGAAGGGCATGAAATACAAGTCATCGATAATAAAACAAAAAATGACATTACATACATAACTCAAATCCAACTTCTTTTTGATCAAGAGAAAAAATCAACAAGGGCGGGAGATGTTGAACTTTTAAAAAGAGTTATCAGAGGAAATGAAGGAACCTTTACAGGTTATATTCGCCAACTCGAAGGAATTGAAGCTCCAGCTGAAGAGGTTGCCACACCAGCTCCAACTGAAGCATTTAAGCCATTTTCTACTTCTACTGAGATGAATTCTACTTCAACTTTTGAGAATACTACATTAAACTAAGCCTAATTTTGTCACTCACAAAAATTAGGACTTATAAAATGGAAAATAAAAATTTAAACATACTTAAGAGCGCAACATGGTTTGCGCTCTTTTTATTTACATCAAACTTGCACGCAGGCGCCTTAGATAAAATTGTAAAAGGCAGCAAGGAAAAAACAAACAAAAGGACACTATCTTCAATTGGTGAAACCCCTCTTGGTTCTCACAGTGTTGGAGTTGGGCTCGGACAAACTTTCCTAACAGGAGACTTTGGCGAAAATGGCGAAGATAGTATCACTGTAGACCTATATTACAAATATAAGGCATCTTATTCATTTGATTTGATGGTGAATGGACATTACTCATCACACTCCCTCGCAGATAAACAATCAGAACTACTTGGCTTAAATGCTGGTATCAAAGCAAAGCTTTATAATTTTGATGCTTTTAATCCTTATGTTCTTGGAGGCCTTGGTTTTTACCTACCATCGGTTAAAAGATTTATCGACGGTAGTTTAAAAAGTTCAGAGTCAAAACTATCTTTTGGTACTCATATTGGAATTGGAGGCGAGCTAGAACTAAATGAAAAGTTTAGTGTTGGCGTCCTTGCTCACTACCATAACCCATTTGATGTAAAGCAAGGCAACGATCCCGAAGTTGAAGGCTCTTATTACAAGATCCTATTTACAACCCTTTACTCGTTTTAATTTAAATTGAATTATCGATTATTTATCATATCCGGCAAAGGTGGGACGGGTAAGACGACACTGTCTTTCGCACTATCAAAGCTTCTGTTAGAGAGAGGCAAAAAAGTTCAGTACACAGCTTTTGATCACGAAGTTGATTACAGCGCCTTGGATGAACTTGGAATTCCTTACTTCGAAACAACAGTAGAGAAGAGCTGCGAAAAATATATTGGGCTTAAATTAAAATCAGAAACTATTGCCAAATGGATTATGAAAACACCTTTTTTCAGTGCACTTTTTTCAATTTTGCCAAGCTTGGGCTCAATGATTTTACTTGGGCACTATATCAAAGAACTTGAAAACGATCCTGACCTCGTCATCGTTCTCGATTCACCTGCTACCGGCCATGCGAAATCTATGATTGAAGCAACTCATAACTTTAAAGAAATTTTTAAAGCAGGAGTTCTTGTCCATGATATTCACCGAATGCATGATTTTCTTCACAAAAAAGAACATGTAAAAAGTTTTATTTGCAGCCTTCCAACAGAGATGTCACTCCAGGAAGCTGGGGAATTAAAATCTTTCATGATGCAAAAGAATCTAACAAATACTTCAATTATCCTAAACAACTATATAAAATCTCCAAACAGCAATATGAGCTTTATTAATGGAAAAATTTCATCCGAAACAGAAATCATCGATCATTTTACAAAAAGTTCTGAAATTTCTCAAAGAATACCAAAAATTTTTAGCCACCAAACAAAGCTCGTTGTTATGAGGGTTAAGGAAACCTTAGAGAAACTTATATGAGCAATTTTACCTCCGACACAAAAATCGAAATCTTTTGCGGCACAGGAGGAGTTGGAAAGACTACATTAGCAACTGCAAGAGCTGTATCCCAGGGTAAGATAGGGCTTAGAGTTCTGCTAATTACGATCGACCCATCCAAGCGACTTAAACAAATATTAAGTTTAGATGACAAAGATGCAGGCGTGAAACACTCTGTCGATCTTACAAATGATAAAGATCAATCGCCAATAGATACAATTCTCATGTCTCCGACGCAAACATTTAAAGAGATGAAGTTGTCCTCTCAGCGTTCTAACAAAATCCTTGAAATCCTTATGCGCCCAAATGGTGGAATGAATGAAATTATGGCCATCATAGAGGTTCAAAAACACATCGATTCTAAATTATATGATGTGATTGTTTTAGATACTCCTCCGGGAAAACATTTTCTCGACTTTATCAAAGCAACTCAAAAGATTGACCGTTTTTTTGATAAGAGTTTTGTCGAAATATTTAAATACTTCGGAAAAAAATTTAACAAGAGTAAAATAGGGTTTACTCCCAAAAAAGTGATTGGTTTAGTTGTTTCAAAAGGCCTTAAAAAACTATTAAAATATTTGGAAGTAGTCACAGGTAAAGAGTTTGTCGAAGAGTTTGTGGATGCCATATTTACTCTATATGAGAATAAAAACAAATTTCTTGCAGCACTGTCATTTCAAAAACACTTAGAAAATTCATCCTCTTACGAACTTTTTCTTGTAGCTTCAACAGAGCAACAAAAGCTCGACGAAATACTAGAAATACAAAATAAATCTAAATATTTCTCTAGCGAAAAAACATCAGTATTGATAAACAAATCTATCAAAAACAAGCTTGAGTTAGTTGACACTGAAAAACTTTCGGATGAGGAAAAAAACATTCTAAAATACTTTAACGACTTGGAAAATAAAGTTAATTCTTTTTCGCAAAAATACTTTGGAAAATTTAAAACCTTTAATGAATCTTTATCAACTTCTCCCAAGCAGCAAGTACTTGACCTAGTCAAAGAATGGGACTCATATGATAAAAACTAAAGAAGAACTTGATCAATTTATTCTCTCAAATTGGAATGAACTAAACCACTACCTAGACCAAGAAGCAAAAAATTACCCCGTTCCTTTTTATAACAGTGTCGACATCAGAGAAAGTAAAAAGAAGTACGCCCCCGTAGACAACAATATCTACCCTGCGGGATTTAACAATGTATGCTTAATGGACCTTGATGAGACATCGTTCCAAATTAAAAACTTCAAAAATGAAAGAGAGCTTGCAAGCGATAATTGGGCAATTTTAATTGAGTCTAATACGAAGAATACTTTTTATCTGGACCACTTATTTTTCTTGAAAAAAGCCATTATCGAATCTGGTGTTGAAAGTTGTGACTTCATATCACTTGATGGGAACATTTTTGATGGCCATTCTACAATTAAGCTACAATCAGCATCAAAATTTGATATTGAAGTGCATAAAGCGATCCTCGACTCAGGTCAGATTAGAATTAAAAGTCAAAATCAAGACTTTGATGTAATTATTTTAAACAATGATCAATCAAGCCCAATTGAACTAGATTGGAAAGGACTCGAAACCCCTGTTTTGCCGCCCCCTGATATTGGATGGTTTAAACGTCAAAAGATTCATCATTTTGAGCAATACTTTAATGTTGTTAAAAAGTTTGCTCAAAAATTTAATATCGACGAAGACTTACTTTGCGCCAAGTTTCAAGCTTTTCATCATGTAGATTTCTCAACGAAAGAAAGTTTTGAGAAACTAGCAGAGTCCGTTGATCAATTAAAAAACAAGATCGACCCAAATCAAAAAATTTTCCTGAAGGCATCAAAAGGCACTTACGGAATGGGTATTCAAGTCCTCTCAAGTGGGCAAGATGTCTTGAGCATGAACCGAAAAGTACGAAACAAAATGGACATCGGAAAAAATAAAATTAAATTTACCGATGTGCTTATCCAGGAAGGAGTTGATACCGTCCTATCATATGACCAGATGCCTGCAGAGGTCACTATCTATCTAATTAATGGAAAATGTGTTGGTGGTTTTATGAGGGCGAATGCGCAAAAGGACCATCAATCTAACCTCAACAGCAGAGGAATGGTATTTAAGAAATTTTGCATCTCGGAAATTAGACAAAATCAAGATTTCACCATAAAAGAGGCGGTGTATTCTGTGGTCGCGCGCTTATCAAGCATTGCAGCAGGTTTAGAGATACAACAAATACAAGAAGGTAAATAATGAAAGGTTATGTAAACAATGTAATAGAAGCAATCGGAAATACACCGATCGTTAAACTCGACAAGAGCATCACAGGTGTTGATTCAGAAATATACGTAAAGCTTGAATACCTTAATCCTGGTGGGTCAATTAAAGATCGAATCGGTTGTTACATTTTGGAGCAAGCAAAAAAAAATGGTGATCTTAAGCCTGGTGGTACAATTATTGAAGGGACAAGCGGCAACACAGGAGTAGGTCTTGCCATGTGGGCGGCGCTTAATGGACACAAATGCATATTTGTTCTTGCCGACAAGCAATCAAAAGAGAAGATTGATAACCTTCGCGCCTTTGGAGCAAAGGTTCTCGTATGCCCCACAAATGTTGAGCCAGAAGATCCAAGGTCTTACTATTCAGTATCGAAAAGATTATCTGAGACTATTCCAAATTCTTATTATGTAAATCAATATGAAAACCTTTTAAATAGAGAAACTCACTTTAAAACAACTGGCCCAGAAATTTTCCAACAAACAAATGGAGAATTTGACGTATTCATGGCCGGTGTTGGAACAGGTGGAACGATCAGTGGCACAGCATCTTATTTAAAAACGGTGATGCCAACTTGACAGTCGTTGGTATCGACTGTGAAGGGTCCATTGTTGCTCACTATGCAAAGACAGGTGAGATGATTGAAGCTCATAGCTATGTCCTTGAAGGACTTGGCGAAGACTTCATTCCAGGTAATTACAACTTTGATGTTATTGATGACTGGGTAATGATTGGAGATAAAGAAAGCTTTCTCATGACAAGAAAGCTTCTGACAAAACAAGCTATATACGCAGGAGGCAGCTCAGGAGGCGCTGTATGTGGAGCAATAAAATATGCAAAAACGTTAAAGGAACCAAAAAAGATCCTCGTTATTTTACCTGACTCAGGAAATCGATACAGCAGCAAAATATTTAATGACGACTGGATGAGTGACAATGGTTACAGAGAATCAACTTTTAATATTCAAATTAAAGAAGTTCTCACTCTATTGAACAAATCCAATGATGACATCATCACTATTTCTGATAGAAAAAACATTGGAGATGCCATTGCGCTGATGAATGAAAAAGGTATTTCTCAAGTTCCTGTTGTTGACGGTGATCAAATCAAGGGCGTAGTGCAGGAGAAAGACCTTCTCAAACCTCTTTACGAGGGCGAGTTTCATTCGAGTGATTCAATATCACTTGCTTTAACCAGTGCATTTCAAGTAGTTGACCAAGAAGAGTTGTTATCAAAAGTTACTGATTCTCTACTGAACAAGCAAACAGTGATCGTTTTAGAAAAAAATAAAATTAAATCACTTCTCACCAACATCGATATTCTACAATTTATTTCTCATAATGGAGATCTTTAAAAAATGAAAACACTTAAAAAAGATATAGGATTTGCAACAAAATCTATTCACGTTGGCAATGATCCAGATAAAACAAACGGTGCGATTGCACCGGCCATATATGCAACTTCTACTTATGTCCAAGAAGCTCCGGCAAAACATCTTGGCTATGAGTATTCGAGAACACACAATCCAACTCGTTCACGTTTAGAGGAGTGCCTTAATTCCTTAGAGGGAGGAAAGGGCTGTGTTGCGACGAGTTCAGGAATGTCTGCAATGAGCCTAGTTCTTCACTCCTTAAAAGAAGGGGCAAAAGTACTTTGTGGTGATGACGTTTATGGAGGAACTTATAGACAGCTAACGACAATTTTCCATCATAAATTAAACATTGAATTTATTGATACAACGGATACTAAAAAAACAATTACGAGAATTAAAAGTTTTAAGCCTGATTTAATATGGCTAGAAACTCCGACTAATCCACTATTAAAAGTTTCCGACATTAGTGCTATTGCGAAAGCATCAAAAGAAAATAAGTCTCACTTGTTAGTAGATAATACTTTTATGACTCCATATTTTCAGAAACCATTAAATCTTGGTGCAGACACTGTACTTCACTCAATGACCAAATACATCAATGGCCACAGCGATGCTATCGGTGGGGCCATTGTTACAAATAACACTAAATTTCTGGAGAAAGTAAGAGCATTACAAAATTCTCTAGGCCCATGTTTAAGTCCATTTGATTCATGGGTCATTCTTAGAGGGATTAAAACACTAGAGGTGAGAATGGATCGACACCAAGAAAATGCTAAAAAAATTGCCTCCTTTTTAGAGTCGCACTCAGGGGTTAAAAAGGTTATTTACCCCGGCCTTCGATCGCACCCTGGTCATCGAATTATGAAGAAAAATACATCCGGTTTTGGGGGAATGATTTCTTTTTACCTCAAAGGAGGAATGAAAGAATCAAATCGTTTTCTAAAAAAAATTAAGCTATTTTCATTAGCCGAAAGCTTGGGTGGAGTAGAATCTTTAGTGGAGCAACCAGCGACCATGACTCATGCATCAATCCCTAAAAATGTGCGAGAGTCAATTGGCATCGAGGATAGTCTTATAAGGCTTTCTGTTGGCATTGAAAATATTAATGACCTCATTAACGATCTTGATGATGCGATAACATTTGCGATCAAAAAATAATTCATCCTAGAAGTCGTACAGCTTTTCTTCATTATTCGAATCACTTTCGTCTATTCTAGATTTATGAGTGACGCTTTTTTGAATCTTGTCTTCTAGGCCATTCATAAAAGTTGAGCCACTTAAAACAATTTCTACAGGCTTTTCATAAGAAAAGACAATATTGTTACTTAAGTATTGTTTTAATAGTAAGTATGTACAATAAACTTTTCCATGGGGCGAGGTTAAATCCTCTCTAATTCCTTTACCATAAATTAATCCGTTATCCTCTAACACTGTTCTTACTTGATCAAATTCTTCACAATAATCGTTTTTTTCTCCTGTACATTTTTCGCCATTTTTCTTCGCGACATTTTGAAGATTGTTTCCATATTTAATGTGTATAGGCTCGCGACAAATATCAATATGCCACTTCGATTTAATATACTTCGCTTTTTGCAATTCAATAATTACGTCACATTTTTTCTTCGTAATCGTCAGCGACTCTTTAAGATACCCAAAAGGGTCAATTCCTTTTTCGATGGTTGTGGAAAACTCATTTTTCAAACATCTCTCGTCTTCAAATCCATATGAATGTGAAAAACTAAGCAAGATTATTATTCCAAATACTATTTTATTCATTTTGATTTACCTCTTTAATAAGCTTTTCGTTTACAACCAGTGAAATAAAAGTGGCATCACATGGAAGAAACCTACCCGTTTTTTTATTATTTAGAAAAGAAAAGAAATCATTATATAGACCTGCTAATTCCTTTTCGTCACTGACACCTGTCATAGGCTTGCCATTATAATCACTCATTAACTCCTGGAAACCACTAGAGCCAATAAAAATATAATCAGAAGCCTTTAATTCTATTTCACCCGAATCTTCATAGATATCACTTCTCATAGAATGCAAGTACATGGTTCCTCTTTTTAGAAAACGCATAGATGATTTTTTTTGATCTATTTCAAATAGGAATAATCCTTTCACCTCGTCTTTTATTTCTTTAATATATTTTTCAACTTTTGAAAAAATATCTCCTCCTGAATTTTTAATTACAGAAATATTTTTTATAAAATTAACTGAGGAAACATAAGAATTAAAGCTCGCAAGAAAAAAGTATACTTTCTTATTAACTTCCTCAATATCAAAGTAATCACCACCAATAGATTCACCTACTAAATATTTACTGTAAAACTTCATATTGTTAAATTGATATTTGCGCAGAGGAACATGATCATAATGAACCTTCTCTAAAACCTGCTCTATTCCTCTTAGTTCTTTTAAATTATTTTTTAACTCGTCATACTTTTCTTGATTTAAACTAAAAGCAACATCTAACAAAACTCCACTTTTACCAACAAAAAAAGTAATCTGTTGCTTTAGTACCTCTATTGGTAATCGATGATCCAAGAATATTGTATTCAAACTATTTGTATCCAAAATAAGGTTAGGCTTATCATAGATGCCTACATTCAAACGATGGCCGGGAGAAGAATCCTCTTCCAGTGGGTTTTCAGCATCAAAAACATGTAGGATACCATCTGCCATAAGTTTTCTAACTCGATCATCTTCTTGCTCTAACAAATTTTCCAAAATGGTTTTTATTTTTTGATATTTTGCAAAAACTCTTTCCACCTAATCACCCATTATTTACAAAAGCCTACAGTGCTATTTGTGTTGATGTTATGTACTTGCATAATTTGGCAATCCTTAATGCCCGCATAGACATCGTGAGGCACACACTCTTTTTTATTACCAAGTTTGTTCGCCCACTTCAGATTTTCTCTACAGTTCAAAAACTCTTCTTTATTTAGGCAAACCCAGTAGCCAAGTTCACAATTATAAGCAAGCCCGCGGCCCAAGGCCTCATAATTGACTTTTATTCCCTTTTTTCTATCAAGCTCTTCAGACAGTTTTTCCGAAATCTTATCAAATGCGCTGATATTAGTTTCCTCATTTTTTTCCAAGCCTACACCTCCACTCTCTCTAGGATTTGTATTTAAGTCCTGAACCATTGGGACTTTCTCGAAAGGACTTTTCGATGTTTCCTTTTGTACTTTTTTCTTAGGTTGGGTCTCTGTTTTTTCTTTTGCTTCAAAGTTTGTTAGGTCAGATAATTTCTCCGGTGCCTTAAAGTCTCCAACTTCTTCGTCTGCAACTGTTTTTTCATCTGGAATAATAAACTCTGTTTCAACTAATTTATCCTTTGATTTTTCCTCTTCATTTACTAATTCCGTTAAGTTGTTAGTATTTTCGTTTATTTTATTTTTCTTTTTTAATTTTTTACTAACTTTATTATTACTCGGAATATCATTGTTAGATGGAACCTCTTCCTCTGGGCCGAAAAGAAAGACCGCGATCCCCATAACAACAATCAACATAATTATATTTTTTCTTTTTTTATCAGATTCGGTTAATTCAGGCTTTTGGTCACTATCTTCAACTGTCTCAACATCTCCTTCGAGATCCGATTGATCGATTTTATGATCAATTGCAGTTTCTTCCTCCCCATGGGAATCTTGCTCAGTGCTTTTATCTTTTGATTTGTTCAAAAAGGGTATTGAGCTTTTAATATTTTCGATAATTTCTTTTAATTTTTCCATGATTTTTAAATAAGTAGTGTAGCTTTACTTATTATACTCTAAATCATGATTTCAATCTCATAATTCCAATACTAAACCAAAACGATATGATATTTTGTGATGACTAGGGGTTATTTTTACAATTGAATTTGATCCTTGCTTTAATTTTAAATATTCGCGGTAGTTATACATTTTAAAAGAAAGGTGGTGCCCAGAAAAATACTGGTCAGATATCGTGTTCAGAATCTGGCCCATTGATTGTCGATAATTCAATTCATTAAAAAAAAGCTCGCCATCAGAGGAAATAAAACCATCAATTTGAATTGGAGACTTGGCGTATTTCTGTAAATCCTTAAAAGAATTTATATATTCATTTCTTATAAAAATTTCATCAGCGTGTATTAATCTTGAACCTTTATATTGACCTCTATTATCAACATTATTTATGTAAAAATTTACTTCGTCATTATTTATCAAGAGACCAAAATCCTTTGCTCGACAATAATATGTTGAAGCCAAGTCGTCAGGTTTTAAGGTAATATTGCCATTATTTTCAATAATCTGAAGCCCTTGTCCTGAAAATCCTAGTTTTTTTCTGACAATAATCTTATCACCCAACTTGTGTATATTTTGGGTATCGTTGACTGTCATTGGATAAGGTAAATTTTGATCGCAACAAAATTGCCAAAAAAATTCTTTATCATTAAGTTTTTTTCGAAGATTAAAATTCTCTAGATCTCCCCACCAATACAAATAATTCGATTGAGGATGATTATCGATCTTCGCTTCGATTTTAAAGTTTCTTTTTAAAAACTTTA
>JAURQB010000129.1 GCA_030836365.1 Bdellovibrionota bacterium
ACGGTGAGTTCGAGATGATTTCCGGCAATAGACTCAAACACCGTGCTCATTCCAACCATGTCTGCGCCAATCACTCGTAGCATATTAATTTCTGCCGGTGTTTCATAAGATGGCCCCATCATTGCTGCATAGACCCCTTCCTTGATTTCATAATTAATATCATCGGCTGACTGGCGAATGGTGTCGCTTAAGTTTTTGTCGTAAGCAAATGTCATGTCAGGAAAGCGTGGCCCTAATTCATCGTTATTTTTTCCTATCAAAGGATTTTTTCCAGTGAGATTGATGTGATCCTTAATAAGCACCAATTGTCCTGGCTTAAAATTCTTATTAATACCACCGGCGGCATTTGTTAGGATTAGGTTTTTCGCACCAAGAAATTTTAGAATTCTAGTGGCATAAACAATATCGTCTAAGTCATAACCTTCATAAGCATGTATTCGTCCCTGGAAAACAGCGCAAGGGGAGTTGTTAATATGGCCAATGATTAGTTTTCCTTTATGTCCAGCAACTGCTGTTGAATTAAAGTGTGGAATGTCAGCGTAATCTATAGAAACTGGGTTTTCTATTGTATCTCCAAATTGTCCTAGACCTGAACCCAATATTACACCTGTTTTGGGGACAATGTTTGTTTGCTTCTTAATATAGTCCACTGTCTCATTTATTTTATTCATCATTTTTTGCTCCAGAAAGATTGTTTTTTATATACTAGAGGGTTGGCTTTCACATTTTTAGCCGATGCCTCAATTAGGATAAGTTCATTTACAAACATATGCTTAAGCTTCGGAATAATATTTTTATATTTTTCATCATGGTGAATTGTTACAATCGTCTCACCTTTTTTGACCCTGTCTCCAATTTTCTTGTGAAAATAAAAGCCTGCGCCTAAATTGATTTTATCCGTTTTAACTCTTCTACCACCACCAATTTCAATCGCGGCTAAACCAATTTTTTTATTTTTCATTTCTGAGATAAAGCCAGACTTTTCAGCTTTAACTGAAACTCTTTTTTGTGCTGTTGGCAATTTTTTATAATTTTTAACAAAAGAAGAGTCACCGCCTTGATATTCAACAGTTTCAATAAATTTATTTAGAGCAGCCCCTGAGTTAATGAGTTCTTCCGCTAAGGCACGGGCCTTCGTGAATGAGCTTGATTGTCCACCAATATGAATCATCGCAGCTGCCAAATCAAGACTTAACTCTGTTAGGTCTTTTGGGCCTTTACCTTTTAAAACTTCAATACACTCTATTAGCTCAATAGAATGGCCGACAGCGTTTCCGAGAGGCTGAGACATATCGGTCAAAAAAACATAACCATTTTTTCCAAAGTTTAAGGCAGTATTTTTTAAACTTTCTGCCAAATTAACTGCCTGGGATTTTTTGGCCATGAAAGCGCCGTTTCCAGTTTTGATATCCAGGACTAAGCCATTGATTCCTTCCGCAAGTTTTTTACTCATGATTGAGGCAGTAATTAGAGGGATGGACTCAACCGTGGCCGTGACATCTCTTAATGCGTATATCTTCTTGTCAGCCGGTGCAATTTTTTTTGTCTGGCCGCCAAAAACACAACCAACTTCTTTTATCTGCTTAACAAATGGCTTGGCATTTATCGCTGTTTTTATACCCTTTATTGCGTCCAGTTTATCAAGGGTACCGCCGGTGTGTCCAAGTCCTCGGCCACTGATCATTGGAACCATCACGCCTGCGGCTGCCGCGATTGGGGCAATAATGAATGAAGTTTTATCGCCAACACCACCAGTAGAGTGTTTGTCCACAACTCCTTTGGTGGCAATGGAGAGGGTGTCACCGCTATAAAGCATTGCTTCTGTAAGGTGCGCAGTTTCTTTTTTGTTCATGCCTGATAAGTAGGTTGCCATGAGGAAAGAAGACATTTGGTAATCAGGGATTGAGCCATCTGTGTAGCCGCTGATGATAAAATTAATTTCATCTTTTGATAGGGCCTTACTATCTCTTTTTTTTTGTAATATTTTGTATACACTTAGGTCACTCAAATCTAGATCCTCGTTTTTTTGTCTTAAGACTTTTCAAATTACCCTCTCAACCCTTAAAATCATTATGGTCCTGTTTTTTTATATGGTCAAAAGTTGGCCCAAGTAGCTTATATCAAGGAAAACCTTATGTACTTAAGAAAAATATTCGTTTTACTTTTATCTCTGCAGCTCTTTAGTTCAGCTGTTTTTAGTCAAGAGGTAGGAGATTCTAAGTTATTAGAGGATTCTGTCACCGATATGTATACAGTTGCCGGTGCAGGTCTTGGTGGGGCGATTATTGGTCTATCGACTCTAAGTTTTGTTGAGGAGCCAGGTGATCATTTAAAAAATATTTTAGTTGGTGCTGCCCTGGGGATTATGGGGGGAGTTGCTTTTGTTGGATATAGTACCGCAAATAAGGGGCGAGATTTATACTATGATGGCGCCTTAAATAATCGAAATCACAAGGATTTTTCCACAAAAGGTCGTGTTGCGTGGCACCGTAAAGAGTTCGGTAAACAGAGTTATGCACCTCGTAAGGAACTTCCATTTTTTGTGTGGTCTTCTCAGTTTTAATTAAATTATTTTCAATATCTTTAATCACTTTTGACATCAAGGGTAACTACCGCTACTAGCTTATAATCACTTGTATTTCTTGAACTTGGAGTAAAACTTGGAACGATTCATATCTGTCATTGGCCTTTTAAGCATGGTTTTGATTGCCTTTATTATCAGTGAAGATCGAAAAAAAATTAATTGGCGAACAGTTATCTCGGGTCTTCTTCTTCAAGTTTTTTTTGGGTTAATCATTTTGAAGACAGGTTTTGGACGAGGGATTTTTGAGGGAGCTAGGGAATTCTTTGCTGGAATTTTAAATTTTACTAACGAGGGATCAAATTTCGTTTTTGGTTCTTTAAACGATGTCTCAAAGGTTGGCTTTGTTTTCGCAACGATGGTGTTACCAACAATCATTTTTATGTCCTCCTTGATGAGCGTTCTTTATCACATTGGAATTATGCAAATAATTATCAGTGCAACGGCCAAAGTAATGGTCAAGGTGATGGGAACAAGTGGAGCGGAGTCTTTAGCCGCAGCCGCGAATATTTTCGCCGGTCAAACAGAAGCTCCGCTAGTGGTAAAGCCATTTATTGATAAAATGACTCGCTCTGAATTGATGGCGTTAATGACAGGGGGAATGGCAACAGTTGCCGGCGGTGTTTTGGCGGCTTATGTTGGTCTCGGAGTTGATGCTGGACACTTACTTGCGGCATCAGTTATGTCTGCGCCTGCGGCACTTGTTTGCGCAAAAATCATTGTTCCAGAAAGAGAAACATCACTGACTTCCGGAAGTATTAAAATGACCTATGAAAAAAACTCTACTAACGTCATCGATGCAGCGGCATTTGGTGCGGGTGAAGGGTTAAAATTAGCACTTAATGTCGGTGCGATGTTACTGGCATTTATTGCTTTAATTTCCATGCTTAATGGTATTCTTGGAACTGTTGGTGGATGGTTTTCTTATCCTAATTTATCACTAGAATTATTAACTGGTTATTTATTTGCTCCAGTTGCATGGCTGCTTGGAGTACCTTGGAGTGAGGCTTTCCAAGTTGGTGTATTACTAGGAAAGAAGCTCGTTATTAATGAGTTTGTCGCCTATCTTGATCTACAAAAACAATTAACAACGTTATCTGAAAGATCCGTTATTATTTCTACTTACGCTCTTTGTGGTTTTGCGAACTTTTCTTCAATTGCTATTCAGCTTGGTGGTATTGGAACAATTGCCCCACAGAGAAGAAAAGACTTAGCTCAACTTGGGATAAAGTGTCTTGTGGGTGGAACGCTTGCTTGTTTAATGACAGCAGCAATAGCAGGGATTTTCGTATAGCGTTTAGAGGAATATTTTAATGTCCAAAGAACTACTTATCAGTAAGACTCTTAATGAGTGTCGAGCTGCGCTTGTTGAAAATGGGGAAATTATTGATTTTTTAATGGATCGAATTGATCCTGCTAAAAAAGTCAGACCTCGAGTTGGGAACATCTATAAAGGCAAGGTCATCAGAGTACTTCCTGGTATGCAAAGTGCTTTTGTTGATATTGGTGCTGATAAAGCTGCATTTCTCTACGTTGATGATGCTCATATACCAAGTTTAGAAGAGCAACGAGCATATGCGAACCAGATTAAAAAACAACAAGATACTGAAAAGCAAAAAGAAAAAGTTGGTGAAGTTATTCCTGATGAATTGAGTACGTTGTCTGAGACAGTGGATATGAAATTCAGAAGTGATAAGCCAATTGAATCATTTCTAAAAGAAGGCGATGAGGTCGTTGTACAAATTGCTAAAGAGTCAATTTCAACCAAAGGCCCAAGGGTAACGAGACATATTACATTGGCCGGCCGCTACGTCGTTTTTATGCCTTATATTGAACACACAGGTGTTTCGAGACGGATTGAAAATGAAGAAGAGAGAGAGCGATTAAAGGATCTCTTAGATACCATTCGTCCTGATGGGATCGGTGTTATTGCAAGAACCGTTGCTGAGTCTCAATCGCACAACACACTCAAAAATGATTTTAAAATTTTGACAAAAATTTGGAAAGAGCTCCAAAAGAATGTCAAAAAAATGAAAGCGCCAAAGCTTTGTTATGAGGACCTTCCTTTTGTGCATCAAGTTCTTCGCGACATCACAGATGAAAAGGTTGATCGTATTATTGCTGATGATAAAAATGTCATCAGAGAAGTTGAGAAGTTTGCGACCAAATATCTTCCATCGATGAAAGGAAAAGCCCATTTGCATGATGGAGACATCCCGTTATTTGAACGATTTGGAATTGATCTTGAATTAGAGCGAGGTATTTCTAATAAAGTCTATTTACGCTCGGGTGGTTCGTTAAATATCGATCAAACAGAGGCCCTTGTTTCCATTGATGTAAACACGGGTAAATTTGTTGGCCGAAAAAATCTTGAAGATACAATTTTAAAAACTAATCTTGAGGCTGTTAAAGAAATTGCATATCAAATTAGACTTCGAAATTGTGGCGGTATTATTATCATCGACTTTATTGATATGGAAAAAGAAGAGCATCGAGATTTAGTCTACCAATCTCTTCTTGAGGCTTTGAAAAAAGATCGGTCTAAAACAAATGTTCTTCCTATATCTGGACTGGGTTTAATTGAAATGACTCGTAAAAGAACAAGAGACACGCTAACACGTCTACTTTGTTCTTCTTGTCCTTACTGTGAGGGCACGGGACAAGTAAAGTCTGTGGCCACTGTTTCAGCAGAGGTCATTCGAGAGCTATTCAAGGTGCTGGGCAAAGAAAATGCTGGGGCAATTGCGATTTACGCTCACCCTGAAGTGACTGCGCATTTGTGTAATGAAGATATTGATATTATGCGCCACGTTGAAACAACGAATGGTAAGTCATTGATTATTAGATCTGAAAATAACTATCATATTGAGCAGTTTGAAATATTTCCACAAGACTAAAATTAATCACCAAAATTAGTAAATTTATAGGGTTAATGCCTTTTCAGCAGAGGGCATTAGTGTTACAGATTCAACGTTAAGAATATTTATAAATCTCGCTTTTTGCATGGGGCATTAAGCTGTTAAATCCAGGAGGTTTTAAATGAT
>JAURQB010000130.1 GCA_030836365.1 Bdellovibrionota bacterium
CGGGCCTAGATGAAGTTCAGGTAAATAATATCAAAGAGGGTTATGAAGAAATTCTTGAGCGAGAAAAACGAAGAGCATTTATTCTCGAAACTATTGATGGAATGGGTAAATTAACTCCTGAACTGAAAAAGAAAATTGAAGAGGCACAAAAATTAAATCAACTAGAAGATATCTACGCTCCTTACAAATCAAAAAGAAAAACCAAGGGACAAAAGGCAGACGAAGCCGGTCTAAGTCCTTTGTCGGTTTACTTAAAAGAAACTAGAGATGATCAAGAAACTGTCTTAAAAAAGGCACAAGAGTTTATCAACAAGGATGCTGGGTACGACACAACCGAAAAAGCGATGGAGGGTGCCGGTCACATCATTATTGAAGAAATTTATAATAACATTGAACTTAAAGACGATTTAAGAGTTGATTACTGGAAGAATGCCGTCATTACCTCAAGCATGAGAAAAGATGCGGAGAAAATTGAGGATCACCAAAAATATCAGGACTACTTTGAATTTTCACAAAACATTAGCGATTTAAAAGATAAAAAATATGCCCATCGATTTCTTGCTCTTCGACGTGGCATGCTTCAAGAAGTTCTTAAAGTTAGTGTTGAGGTGGAGAAAGAAAAAATTATTGAACAAATTTATCACAGGTTTTACGCGGAAAACTCTCCTTCTCAAGAAGACTTTCTTCGAACGTGTGCCAAAAAAGCTTTTTCACTTCACCTCCACACTGGATTAGAGCTAGAAATTAAAAGTGAACTCAAAAAAGAATCTGATATAAGTGCCATTGATATTTTTGGTGTTAATTTGAAAAACCTTCTTCTCCAACCCTATCTTGGACAAAAGGCCGTGATGGGAATTGATCCTGGAGTGAGAACGGGATGTAAAATCGCTTGCATTGATAAAAATGGTGAATTTAAAGAAGAGTCCGTTATTTATCCACATGCCCCTAGAAATGATTTGGCGGGATCGGCCCACACGCTAAAAACAATGATTGAAAAATATCAAATAGAACATATTGCCGTTGGAAATGGAACTTTCGGGCGAGAAACACTTCAAGTTGTGAATGAAACAATTAAGCACTTTAAACTTAAAGGCGTTAGTGCCATGCTCGTAAACGAAGATGGCGCCAGTATTTACTCCGCGAGCGAAATTGCTCGAGAAGAGTTTCCGGATCAAGACCTCACCGTTAGAGGGGCCATTAGTATTGCCAGACGTTTTCAAGACCCGCTAGCAGAGCTCGTAAAAATTGATCCGAAGTCAATTGGTGTTGGCCAATATCAACATGACGTTAACCAAATAAAACTTAAAAAGTCCCTCGGCACTGTTGTTGAAAACTGTGTAAACTTTGTTGGTGTTGATTTAAACACGGCAAGCTACTCTCTACTTAGTTTCATTTCGGGCATCGGTCCTGCACTTGCTAAAAACATCGTTAAAAAGAGAAGTCAGCTTGGTGGTTTCAAAGTAAGAGAGGAGCTTCTTGAAGTGACAAAGTTTTCCAAGAAGGTTTTTGAGCAATCCGCGGGATTTCTCAGAATTTATGCAGGAGAGAACCCATTGGATCAAACCTCTATTCACCCGGAGCGATATCAAATACTATTAGGTTGGTGTCAGAAAAATAATCTGGCCATTACCGACCTTTTGGAAAATGAAGAAAATATTAAACGCGTTGAAAGTTCTCATGAACTAAAAGAAGAAATCGGTGAGTTTACTCACGCTGATATCTGTAAAGCACTTCGCGCTCCAGGACAAGACCCTCGAACCAAGTTTGAGTCTTTTTCTTACCGTGAAGACTTAACAGATATTAACAATATTAAGCTTGGTGAATGGTATCCAGGCCTTGTGACAAACATCACTCAATTTGGTGCTTTTGTTGATTTGGGCATTAAAGAAAATGGTCTTGTTCATATTTCACAAATGGCCGATCAATTTGTCTCAAATCCTCTTGATGTCCTAAAAGTTGGCCAAGAAGTGAAAGCAAAAGTAATCGAAGTAGATTTAGGGCGTAAAAGAATTGCTCTTTCACTAAAAACGGATGCAGAAGTCAATCATGATAAGGGACAAAGAAAGACCCATTCAGGAGCGAAGAAAAAGCATAACTCTCAAGGCGGAAGTGGAAATTATCAACCTCAACAAGCTCCGAAGGGAAACAACCCTTTTGCAGGACTAGCAGGACTAAATTTAAAAGGGCGCTAAAAAGCGCCCTCCCTAAAAATTATCTCAAATAACTATTGGCAGTATAACTTATTACCAGAAATGCGACATTTCTCAGATTTAATTCCAGACATGTACCAATTTATTCCATTACGAGATGGAGCATACTTGTAATTACAAACATAATTGAATTTCCCGTTCTTTAGTGAAATTTCCTTAATTTTGAGGAATGAAAATGTAGGTTTCGCTTGTTTAGCTTTTGGCGATTGAGGAGGAATGACCTGGACACTCTGAGGGCATTCTAATGCGACACTTTTTACAACTCTTGGTTTACCACCAATATTAGGTTTATCAGTCGTCGTATCTCCAGGAACCGTATTTATGCTCCCTCCTGGATTTGATCTACCACCCTTGTCTTTTCCTGGGATGACTCTAGTATTGCCTCCCGGAATATCTCTAGTAGTTCCAGGAATCGTACTAATACGCCCTCCTGGATTAATTATGCCACGACCTCTGCTTGTCCCAGGTATAGCAACAAGTCCAGAACTAGGTCCTGGATTATTATTGCTCGTTTGAGGCGCATCACAAAATTGATCATATTTAAACAAAGAAGTAACGTTATAATCCTGGTTGGTTCCTGCCTCCATCGTAGTCCCAATATAGTTAACGTGATCTTTTCCCATGTATATCATTTTTGAATGCATGGACTTCAAACATCTTGCAGCCCTTGCACGAATAGATCTATTCGATAACCCTGAAACGTCTCCATCCCTACGATAATCTAACGCTTTATTATATATTCTAAGAATATCCTGTTTAATTCCCGCATAAATAGAGCAGTTATTAACGATATCCTTATCTTTTTTGATCTTATCAAAATATTCATCCGCTTTCTTGGCAAAATCAGTAGTAGTTCCTAACCCCGCATTTCCTGAATACTTAATACGTGGATTTGAAAGACAAGTAATATCCGCGGCAAATAAGCTCGTAGAAAATAAAAGAGCCCCTATTAAATAAATTTTCATTTTAACCTCCCGGAATCGATACGGTCCATTCGGCAAGTCTTACTTTTTTAATTAGTATGAAGGATAAAATTACTTTTTTAGGTAGTCTAACTAGTTAAAATTTATTGAGGCAGCATTTTTTATATTTTTTACCACTTCCGCATGGACATGAGTCATTTCGCCCAACCTTTGGCCCTTCTCTTTTCACAGGATCAAGAGTTGCCGCATTATAAAAATACCAATTTCCATCAACTTTTTTAAAGAGACTACGCTCCTTATGATTCACTTCCTCTCCATCAACTTCATAACTAGCAACAAAGTCAACAAGACCTTCTTCATCAGATGCACTTCCTGCTTGAGTGCCAAGAATCTCAAGACCTTTCCACTCTGAGTCTTTTGCCCAAGTCGCAATTTCCTCTTTATTAACACTTGATCTCGTTTCAGGATGATGAGTTTCAACAATGTAGTCGATTTCATGTTTAACAAACGCGCTATAGCGAGAACGCATCAACTCTTCTGCAGTTGAAGCTAATTTTTCCCCCGCGTGTAATGGCCTACAACAATCATCATATTTTTTTTGGCTCAAACATGGACATTCCATCGAGATATCTCCTAAAACAAGTTAAAATGAACGCCAAATCCTAGCGAATAATTGAAAGGAACAAAAGTGTTTTTTAAACAAACTCTACTCATTTTATTACTGACGCCTCTAATCAGCCTGAGCTCAACATTAGGCCGACACTGGACGATTAATAAAGACCACTCGGAAGTGCTTTTTGAGATTCCTTATCTAAAATTCGGTAAAGTAACAGGGCGTTTCACTCACTTTAGAGGAAGTGTTCAGTATGATAAGGATGAAACCCTTATTCAAAAAATCTCAATCATCGTTTTTACTGATTCGATAGACACTGGGAATAAACTCCGTGATGGACATCTGAGAAGTAAGGACTTTTTTAATGTGACAAAATTCCCTAAAATTTCTTTTGAATCCAATACTATTACGCCAATCGGCCCTGACCAATTTAGAGCATCTGGTTTTGTCAGTATGCATGGAATAAAAAAAGAGATTAATCTCTTTTTTTCTCTCTCTGAAATTATCACAGACACATGGGGAAAGCCGAGTGTTATGGGAACTTTCTCCGGGAGATTAGACCGACGAGATTTTGGCCTTACCTGGAATAAATTTATTGAAAAAGAAGCTTACCTGGTAGGAAATAAAATTAAGTTTTATGGCCAAGTCCAATTACAATCAAGGCGCGCCCTAACCGACAGTAGTAAACATCTTATCCCCGTCAATAAGAGTTTAAAAACAAGAAATAAAATTCTACGCGGTGAAGAGACAATTGAGTCAATCAATCGTGGCATTATTGAACTAAAGAGCGAAAACAATAATCAACAGCAGAGAGAAAATAAAAATAATAAAACTCAGGATCAACGATCGACAGCCTGGTGGAGCGCTTATTTTTCGATGGGGTTTATTGGCTTCCTCTCCATCATTACTCTGATGTTTCAAGGAAAGCAGTTTTTTATTTCGATCTTTCAAAATGAGTATGAGGAAACCGGTAAATGGGGTTTTATCTCTGACATTATTGTTTACTCTGTTGGATTAGTATACGTCTGGGCCATGTGGATCATCGGCTTTGGCCAATAATGTGAATCTGTTTATTCATTAGTCACAGGTAGTTGAAAAAGCACATTAAAGCATATCTAAACTGTTAAAATTACATATCAATTTTGGCACCAACTATGCTCCCAAATCAGTAAATTCTAAAAGGGAGAAAAAATGAATAAAAAACTATTATTGATCACGGCGATATCCATTCTGACGACTGTTCAAGCAAGTGCAAGCACACCTTTTAATTGGTGTATGACAGAGCTTATTCACACAAGAGATAAAGTAATGAGTATTGCACCTGAATCAATAGAGGTTGTTGATGGTTACAATGATATTGATTCGATTAAAAACGTGGAGCATTGTGTTTCGGAACTATCAGAGTCGGAAGGACTTTTAGTAAAGGCATGCGAACAATTCTTAAAAACAGACTCGCTTGTCGGTTTTTATGTTTACTTAAATCCAAAAATTAAAAAAGCCTGTAAAGATATTGATCTTTATACACATTCAATTGTTGACCAAATAAACCGAACGAAAGCAAAAGATCCTGAATTAAGCGCTCAAGAAAAAGAATCTAACGAAAGTAGCCAACAGGCCATCGCTCGATAATCTTATTGAAACTAAACTTTTCTTACAAAATTTGAATTAAATTAAAAACCTAGGAAAATAAAGAATTATTAATATTTTCCTAGGTTTATTTTATGAAAAAATCCCTTCTCTGCGCGGCGATCCTATCGTCACTTTCAGCTTACTCTGAAGAGTATCTGGTTCGTTATGAAAAACAACAAAAAATTAGTGTTGAGGCTGCCATTTCCACGTACGGAAAGCTTAGCTACTTTGACCTAAGCTTTGGCAGTTTTGTGAAAATTAATTCTGATAAAGAATTATCGAAAGACGATCAAGCACAAATTAAAAATACTCCAGGTGTTAGGTATATTGAATTAAACCAAACCTATGAAACCCAAGTTGAACCAGCACTTCCCCAATCATCAGCCACCCCAAAAATGTTTGATATTAATTACTCTCAACAATGGGGCTTAAAAAATACAAGCCGTAATAGTGGAAGTATTTTTAAACCCGGAAAAGCCGGTGAAGATATCAACGCAGAAAAAGCATGGGAGCTAGAAATGGGCAGCGGTGAAATTGTTATCGCAGTCATTGATACCGGGATAAAAACGGATCACCCGGACCTTCAAGAAAACATTTTTATCAATGAAGCTGAACTTGATGGCGCTGAAGGCGTTGATGATGATGGCAACGGATATATTGATGATTACCATGGATATAATTTCTATAGCGATAACACCAATGCCGAAGATGATAACGGCCATGGTACTCATTGTGCCGGAGTAATTGGCGCTATTCATGACAATGGAAAGCAAATAAAAGGGGTCATGAAAAATGTTAAATTAATGCCAGTAAAATTCCTCAATTCTAAAGGAAGTGGAACACTTGAAGGCGCGATTAAATCAATTGATTATGCCACGAAAATGAATGTTCACATTATGAGCAATTCTTGGGGTGGCGGCGGCTACTCTGAATCACTTTTAGAGGCAATTAATTCAGCAGAAGAAAAAGGAATTGTTTTTGTTGCAGCTGCTGGAAACTCACGAAACGACAATGATAAATGGCCTGCTTACCCAGCAACATATGAAAACGAAAATATTATCTCTGTTGGCGCAATGGATCCTAATGGGAAAAAAGCGAGTTATTCTAATTATGGAAAAACCACAGTTGACGTTTTTGCACCGGGAACAAATATTCTATCAACTTATAAAAATGGTCGATTGAAATCACTTTCAGGTACATCAATGGCAACACCATTTATCAGTGGAATTGTCGGCCTTATTCTTAGTCAAAATAGAACAAGCACACCGTCTGAGATAAGAGAGTTGATTATTGATAGTTCAGCAAAAAGTAGAAGCCTTGGCGGTCTATCTATTGGGGGACGATCAGATGCCCATGCAGCGTTAAGCTCTCGGTAATAGCGCAGCGTTAAGCTCTAATTAACCGCCCACTTTTTTAAAGGCAAGCTTTCTTGAATCAAGAAAGCTTGCTACTTGATCATACTTTTCACCATGCACTTCGATAAAGTCATTTTTATACGCGCCACCAACACCAATTTTCTTTTTTAAGTCTTTTGCTAATTTCTTGCACCAAGACTTATTAGTTGGAAGCCCTTTAATTTCGATAACCGTTCGCCCTTTACCTGATGTCAGCCGACGAACTTCCAACAAAAGAGAGGCCTCATCAACTTCCCCCTCTACTTTAGCGTTTTTATTTTTTCGAAGATCGCCGTGCTCGCTTGAATAAACTAAATCATCACTCACTATTCACCTAACTCAGTTGCAGTTTCATTCGCGTAATTAATTAGCTCATCATCACTAAGGTTTGCAAGTTTTTGATAATGTGCAAGCTTCTCCGTATCGGATTCAAAATCGATAAGCTCAACAAGTGCCTTTCTGGCTTCTGGAACCGTCATTCTATTTTTAAAAATTTCTATACACATAATACACATATCAAATCTCCTGCTCATACTATTATATCATAAGGATCGTTCTCACGGGAGCGCTTGACATCCCCCATTACCCTCGATAGAAACCACCTCATGAAAATAATGATAACGACAATGCTTATTTTAATCACTCACCTAAGCTATGGAAAATGTGCCGGTGATGACCTAAAGATTTCAGATATCCAGCGTTTTTTTGCACCTGGAGAAATGATAAGTAAAAAGTTTACAACTCTTGAGCTCATTAAGAGAGTTCGCAGATGTAACACTTTTTCAGGGTGTGAAAAATGGTCCTCGCCTAAAGCATCACTGCATTTAGGAGAGATGATTAACTCTAGTGAGACAGAATTAACCTACCGTCATTACCCTACCCGTGGTGAGGCTTATTTTAAGCTGACCAATCAAGGTGAACTCAAGTTGATCATAGAGTTTTACTCTCTTGATATATCCGCGCGAGTGAAATTTGCTTCAGGAAAAAGGACGATCACTCTTCCCACCAATTCATATTATCGCCCAAGTGGAGCATTTTCTCAGCCAATGTCTTATGCATCCTACTTTGATGAGCAAGAAAAGACCCCTTTCACGCTGAAGGGAGTTATTACAAATAAATGTATTGAGCTCTCCACGAAATTGACGCAAAAAAGAGAAGGGATCATTTATGACGAATTTGAAATCAGCTTCTCAGGCGTTATAGAGTAATTTCAATCACTTGCTACATAGAAATAATCGAATAATTTACATTTAAATTGATCAAAATCCTGAATTTGATAAGTTACTGCAGAACGATCCTGAACTGGAGACGAACTTGTCTAAATTTACCTTCATATTCTCATTAATCCTTAGTTTTAACATTTTTGCCTCAAGCCACGATATACCCCGCCTACAAGCAAATTCTATAAAAATGCCAATTGGAGAGACCATCCAAATAGAGAGTTTTCTTTTAGAGGAGTCTTTCAATAATGAAAAACTAATAGAGTGGTCGGCAAAAAACCTTCTCGATGCTCAAGAATCAGCAATCCAAGTTATTCTCACTGAAAATGAAACTCGAAACGCGGATGTAGAGCTATTTTTACTTAAGTTAAAAATACGAATGGGCATGGCCAGTAATAAAACAGCTAAAACGATTAAGGAGTATCGTGCTGTTGTAAATGAAGAAGCCAAAAAGCTCGCAGGAACCTATAGAGACTTATTCAAACGACACGAGCGAGTATCTCTTAGTATTTTAAGAACGGTGGTAAACGGAAGTATTGTCTCAGCAGGAGTTATTATCAACGGAGGAGTTGCACCAACAACTGGATTAGCGATTGGTTTTTTCTCTGGCGCCTTATCAGGTTTCTTTCAATACAATAATGCTTTTTTTCAATCTTTCGTTGACGGTAACTTTGAAAGAAACAGAAAAACAATTGAAACTAAAAAATTTGGAAATACTCGTGTGAAAACAGTTCAATTAACGAGATGGTTTTTCACCGAAGTTTCTTTGTTTGGATTAATTAATACGTTTAATTACGCCATGGGTGTTCCGATGGGTGGTTTTGTTAGCGAGACAATCAATGTATTCAAATCAAGTTTATACGGAACGGCATCTCAAGGGATCTGGGACTCAACTATTGCCTCAGAAACGCGTGAGCAACTGAGAAATGCAGAGGGAAATTCTTCAGCGCAAGCTCGTATTCAAATGAAATCAAATATCAAAACATTTACGGTCTCGATGGCCAGTATGTTTGGAGGGGTTTTAACATTAATGGGTTCAAGCGTCGGGACTTATTCTTTAGGCGCTCTTGGTGCAGCCGGTGTTATCTACACTTATTTTTCTCACAAAAACAAAGCGCCACAGCAAGAGAAACCTGCCAATATTAATCTTATCTTAACTAACTGTAGGATGATTTTCTCGCTTTAAAAAAAGCACTATTGAAAACAAGAAAAAGACACTGAAAGACAGCGCGAATTTATATTCTTCTAAGTTTAAGAAATTTATAATTTTTAGCATCATCGAAAAGATAATCTCTGAGCCAAAAAATGTGCTAAAAACCAATAAGTTCATTACGCCCATTGAAATCGAACGATAAGAAGGATCAATCGTTCTAAAAAGCCGGTTAATGTAAATGAGATGTGCCCCCGCAAAAACAAGACCCATTAAAAACTTTATGAGAATCATACAAAATATTAGGACAAATTTTTGAGGGATAAAAATACTCAAACAAAGAAGACCAACAAAAAACACAACGGGGTATTTCATCCATTGAATGATAATAGATTCTTCAACTTTTTTTAATTTTTGGTTAAAGTAGACTAAGCTAATAACAGTGCTTAACAAGCCTGTCGCCTGAATTAAAAAGTTATCACTCTTTGAGATACCTAACTCATTTAAGTAAAAAATTAGCGTCGGCCCAAATAACGGTTCAAAGAAAACGAATAAAAATATAAAGTGCAGTTCTTTTTTTTTCAATAAGCTTTTTAGAACAACCACGACATCAGAAAAACTTATTTTTTTATCTCGAGAGTGCTCTGTTGGCGTTTTCATAGGGAGGAGAAAAATGATTCGTAAAGCACCAATAAATCCCACACCAAAAATAAACCAGACAAGACCAATTTCGCCCTCTAATTTTTCGGTCACATTTTTTAGGGCCAATACTCCAATAAAGCTAAAGGTCGCCCAAGTCACCCGCAGTCTAGTAAAAAAAGAATTTACTTTATCTTTAGGAATTTGGGGATGAATAAACGGCCACCAAAAGGTATCGCCAAAGGCGGTTAAGTAAAAATAAAAAAACACACCAATTAAAGCAATAAACGCCGGGAATTCATAAAACAAATACCCCCCCGTACAAAACGCCAATACCAAATGAGCGGCGAGAAAATTCCCTATAAGAAGATTCTTAATCTTCGCCCCGGAGGTAAAAATTGAGAGAAGTACTTGGAAAATATTGGTCAAAGATAAAAGAGATAATAACAAAAGAGCATCAGAGTCGCTAAAGCTCATTTCTTTTAAGAGAAATGGTAATCCAAAATTTCGAATGGCAACAAAACAAAGAACCCCGCAACATTGTGCAAAACACGAAAGAAGCAGGGTTTTTTGAATATTCATTTTTTAAGATTTTTATTCGATGTCAGAGACAGCAGGAAAGATTTTTAATTTTCCTAAAGTAATTCGTCCACCAATTAAAGGCTCAAATACTAACTCATAATCACCGGCAGAAAAGTTTATACTTCTTGGTCTAATACTTGTTGTTGCAAGAGGACTAAGCGTTGACACTTTTGACCAAACTTCATCAACTAAGGACTCATCTCTTACCTCATAGAAAAACCCTTGGGCGAGATCCACACCTGGAGCCAAATCAAAAATAAAGCATTGAACATCAACAGTTACAGGTGAATCAATGAGCTCCTCGTCCTCGACAATAATATGCCCAGAGGAAGATTCAATTTCAGATACATTGGAAGATCTTTTTGACTGATAACAAGCAACTCGAAAATAAGTTAAATCCGGTACAACCGGTGACTGAATAGATGCAGAGTATGTACCTTTTTTATTAACCTCATAACTAAATTTAAAGCTCATGTTATCAAGTGATTGAACATATCCACTTTTGATTGGCGCGATCAATGATCTAATTCCGAAATATCCTTTTATTTTGGAGCGTCCGTTATTTTGTACAAGAATACTTCCATCTACTGTTGTAACAGAGGTTTTACTTTCTAACATGATCGGCTTCAGCCGAGTGAAAAAACTGAGGTCTTGATTTCCTCGATAACGAGAAAACGCAAGTTGGTATGTTTCTCCAGGGTTCAGTGCATACCCCACATCTAAATCATCGCCACCACTAACTGAGCCAGATTGTATGCGAACACCATCCTTGTTGTAGAGTCGATAAGTAATTCGCCCACCAGACGCTTCTGAGAAATCAACACTTAGTTGAATACCATTTGTTTTTTCACCCGCTTTAAAATGAATACGATCTGCCTTCTCCGGAGATAATGTAATTTCTTTTTTTACTACCTTGTTAAATATTGGTTGGTTCAAAACCGTTATTGGAAAAACCGATAATACTTGTTTTGTTTGACGATCAACTAGCCGAACTTCACCAAAGTGCTCTGAAACATCGCGATCAAGTTGTTCATAATTGGCCGTTAAACTAAATGCTGCTCCACCGTCATGAGTTAACCATGTGCGCTCAGGGCCAATTAGCCAATCATGGGAGTATTCAATATCAACGACCGTCAATGCCTGACGATCTTCGAGGTTAAGATTTTCTAGATTGAACTCACCATAAACAGAAATGCGAAACTCTTCGCTGCTAGGCGCATCCTGTAACCGAATAAGCCTACCCATGGCAGTCATATTATCTCGTCTTGGAGAAGTTGTAGAGCCAATGAGAGTGAGCTTTGAGATTTTTCCTTGAATAATATTTCTATAAGCAGTGAGGGCTTCTTCAATTTGAGGTAGTCCAAAGCCCTGAAAAACAAAAGGTGTACTTTGAAGTTTTTTTCCTGACAATTTAATAGCAGAAACAACGCTTCCCACGTCAACCGGTAAACCAACTTGTTTAATCGCCGAAATTAAAACCGCACTAAAACCGGCTAATGCAGGAGCTGCTGAGCTCGTTCCACTAAAACTTCTTGCCGGACTTTCAGCATCGCTATGAGTAAGGCTTGCCAGTGGCGATATAACAGTTGGGCCCATTCCAAAGTCTCCTCCTGGGCCGCGGGAAGAATAATAAACAATTTGACCTTGCTCATCTACTCCTGTTGCTCCATGAACAAGCGCATCCATTTCTTTTGAAATAAAAGCTCCTGCAACAAGAGAATTTCTAGGGTAAATTAAACTACGGTTCATACTTCCTAAGCCTGGGCCATTATTGCCGGCCGAAAACACGAGTAAGACTCCGTATTTTTCAATTAAATGATTCAACGCTCGGCTCATCTGTTTCTGTGACGCCGCCGAGTGAAAATAAAAAGAGTAGGACATGTTGATAACTTCTGCACCACTCTCAGCAAGTGTAGCGATTCCAGTTAGAAATTTCCAATGGTGTAAGCTCTCTCTTCTGGCTTAAATGACATTTCGGAGAGGTCATAATCAACAATCTGTGCCCCAGGGGCGAGTCCATCAAATTGGCCAAATAAGTTATGTCCGGCCATTACTGAAGCAACGCCTTCTCCATGGGAGTCACCTTTCCACTCGCCTTCATTGATTGTTAATGTTTTATTTTTAAGATCAATTTCGGCCATTAGCGGAACAATTCGATTGCTCGCCCAGGAGGTATAATCCCCAAAATGAAAGAAGCTTCGCTGGCAATCTCTCTTTTCATAATTGTTATTGAGGTCTAAATCATGACAGAGAAACTCTCCCTTATCATTAACAATAACGGCAAAATTTAGAATCGTTCGCTCTCCGTCTCCGTTATAATCCCCTTTAAATTTTTTCTCATCAAAAGCAACAATATAATTTGGTTTTAATTCTTTTCCTTCAAAGTTGATAAAAGTATCCGTATTTTCGACAAGCTCAAAAGTGTATGCTGAAGAGTGAGAAAAATGAGCAAGGTATTTTCTCTCTCCCGTTGTCGTTGTTTTGAAACCAGAGTGGTGAGGTGAAATACCGTCATCGATAACGCCGGTGATGACTTGGCGTCCGTCATAAGTAGGATACTTTTTTAGAAAAGCCGGGAGGCCGAATTCTTTTTTTGCCAAGGCATAAACTTTTGAATCGTTTTCACTCACGTTAATTTTAGACATTGCCGTGACATCAATAACTGCATCATTGAAGTAGTCTGCCTTTTCGAATGATTTCTTTTTTCTTTTGCTTTTAAGACACGTTTCTTGGGCCATTGATAAATTGATGGTCTCAACATAAGAGTCATTAAAAGATATTTGGCATTGCTTTAAAAGAGATGCTGTCGCATTATTTTTAATAAAAACAGTATTTTTTGATAGCACCACAGAGCTAAAGATTGTGGCCATTAAGAAGATCGTTAATTTCATTGGTTAACCTTTGTTATTTCAAGCACTTGATATCATTAGTGCCTTAAATCTTTCAAGGTATAAAAATAAATAAAAAAATCATAAATTACTGAAATGACATTAATTTTATTTGAAGTAAAAGTCGATAACAGGATCATGAAAAGTATGAGGCATACTCAATCACGAAGATTGAATACTTTTAGACTAATTCTTCTACTCGGGATCGCGCTATCAGGGATGTTGTTTACGAACGTAACCAAGGTTCAAAAAACATTAGGTGAAGCTTACTCAGCTGGAGCATTAAATCTCCCTCGTATTAATGACGACAAAAGACCTTATTGAATTTTTGATTAAAGGTGGCCCATCTTTCCAGATTGGTAATCATTAATCGCTTCGATGATTTCTTCGCGCGTGTTCATGACAAAAGGGCCATAAGCAAAAATAGGCTCATCAATGGGTTCACCATTTAAAACTAATATCTTACTTTTCGCCTCACCTTTAATTCTTATCTCTTGCCCTTCTCTCGAAAACACGAGCAGTTCTTTTTGGTGATAATTTGTTGAATCAATTTCTATTTTTCCTCGAAGAACAAAAATAACAGTGTTCGTTCCCTCTCCCACTGGAAGTGAAATTTCTTCATTGCGAGAAAAAGATAAATCAAAAACATTAATTGGAGAATGCGTAAGGCAAGGGCCATTTTTTTTATCTACTTCTCCTGCAATTAAACGGCCTTCGCAATTTTCTCCCATCATAAACCTTGGAAAGTCTTTATCTTTTACTCCTTGGTATCGCGGGGAAGACATTTTTTTACTTTTCGGTAAATTCACCCACAGTTGAACCATTTCAAAGTCACCTCCTCGCTCCGAATATTCTTTTGAGTGTAACTCTTCATGAACAACACCACTGGCCGCCGTCATCCACTGCACATCACCCTGTCCAATCGTGCCACCACCTCCTGCAGAATCTCGGTGAGTAATTTCTCCTTGATAAGCAAAGGTCACCGTTTCAAATCCACGGTGAGGGTGCTCTCCTACTCCCTTTTGAGCTGATGAAGGAGAGAAGTTTCTTGGTGGGGCGTAGTCCATTAAAATAAATGGAGACGTCATCGAATAAGTACTAGGATGAGGTTGCATCATCGTATGAACAAAAAAACCATCACCGACCCAATGTTGCTCGGTTGGTTTTTGATGATGAATTATTTTTTTCATATTGCTCATACTTTTCTCACTCGTAAAAAATTTCGTACAACCTGGAATCGATAGAAAACTTAATGCTCCCATCAAATGCTTAACAACCGTTCTTCGATTAAATCCCTTCATTAAAATGCCTCAAATGGTCCTTTGGGGATAATACGATAAGGATTAATCATTTCGTGGCTATAATAATAATGTCGCTTGATATGATCAAAATGAGTCGTCGATTTAATGGCCGGTAGTTCATATAAGTTTTTCGTGTAACGAGATAAATTTTTATAATCCTTAATTCGCCTGATATTACACTTAAAATGAGTCACATAAACAAGGTCAAACCTCAGCAGTGTCGGAATCAAGCGAAGATCTGCTTCTGTTAACTGATCTCCCACCAGATAGTTTTTATTTTCGAGATGGCCTTCTAAAAAATCGAGGGTTGAAAATAATTCACTAACGGCCGAGTCGTATGACTCTTGAGTTTGAGCAAAACCACTTTTGTAGACGCCGTTATTAACAGGCTCGTAGATCAATTCATTAAATCGATCAATTTCCGCTCGAAGCTCCACAGGATAATAATCATCCTTATTTCCTGTTATCTCGTTAAACGCGGAGTTAAACATTCTAATAATTTCAGATGACTCATTGTTAACGATGGTGTCGTTAACTTTATCCCACAAAATGGGAACAGTTACAGATGTCGTCACTGACTTATCTGCCCGTTGGTAATTTTCGTATAAAAAATTGACCTGATGCAAATGATCTTCTGTTGCCTCGGGAAAACTTGAATCAAACACCCATCCGTTTTCCAGCATATCCGGATGAACCACTGAAACTGAAATTAGATTATTTAGATTTTTAAGCTCTCGATAAATCAGAGTGCGGTGGGCCCATGGACAAGCGTAACTCACATATAAGTGATAACGATTTTTTTCCGGTGGAAATGACGCCGAATGATCACTAACTTCATCTCTGAAAGTTCGAACCAACCTGGCATAAGTGCCTTTTTCATCGGAAGTGACAATACTATTATTTACCCATTTACCGTTTATTAATTTTCCCATGAGCTTTATTATACATGGCATGAGCGATAATCAATAGAGGTCTAGAAGTTAGTTAGTTTTCATAAAATATCTTTGCAAAAAAACGGCCACGAAAAGGCACCATAGAGCATCAGCAATTAACAAGTGAGTTAATGCACCCCATTTCGGTGCAAGTAAAAACCAATTGAGCGCACCAAATAAAACGGCCACCCAAGATGTATGTGCTAAAGCAGTTGAAAACTTCGATTTTTCTTTTCCGGCCAGGGCTTGAATAATGGCAAATAGGCTAATGGCCAAAATGGGGTGAAAAATCCTTAACCGAATAAGAAAGTGAGATCCAGAATCAAAATCCTTCATCACTCCTGCAATTAAAGAAGTTTCAGGAAAAAGTGTATTGCCAAGAGCTGAAATGGCCCCCGTCGCGCCCACAAAAAGAAAGATGAAAAAGCCTAATATCCAGAAAAGATTTTCTTTAAACTCTCTTAAGCGATATTTAACATCATCGATAACAACTAATTGCCCTACCAGTGCCGCAAGTAAAATAAATGTATTAACAAGATGAAAACCGATTACCCACGCCCTCATCGCGCTATCATTATCAACCACGAGTCCTTTTTTAACTAGAACGGCACCAATGAGCGCCTCCGTTAATGTAAAAAATAGTGATGCCCAAGCAAAGGATCTGGCGTGATGTCCTTTAGGAAAAACTTTTCGGGCAATGATCACGGAGGCAAAAATAGTGATGCCAAAAATACCCGAAGTAAGTCGATGAACGTACTCAATGAGTGTTTTAACTGAAGGCGCTAGGGGAATCACCTCTCCGTTGCACAAGGGCCAATGATCACCACAACCAGCGCCAGAGCCCGACAAACGAACCCAAGCACCCCACAAAATAATAAATAGGGCCAAAATAAGGTTAAAAGCATTTAAATATTTATATTTCGACATCATTTTGGAATCTCTTTGATAACATATGTGAGCTCAAAAACTTTACCCGCTCATGTAAAAAATGGTTATAAACATTTTTGGCACAAAGGGTCAATCAATTGATGCGACAAGCTCGATATATTCAAGACAGGAATAAGCCGTGAAAAAATTATTTTCTCAAAATATCATCATAACGCTCATCTTAATTGGTGTATTTGGATATCGGCACTTTCAATCAAAGGGCGTGGTTAATAAACTTAGGGGTATATCAATCAAAGACCTAAGCCTCACTTCCCTCAAAAATAAAAAGTCTATGGAACTAGAGAGTTTATTAACAGAGAAGAAAACGCTTTATATCTGGGCAACCTGGTGCCCACCATGCCGATTACAAAATCAAATAATAAACTTTTATGAAAAAATTGGTTTCTTAGACTCGGACGAAATAATTAAAATATCCGTCGATCAAGATATTCGTGCCTTGAAGAAATATTTAAAAGATAAATCTTTAGAAAGTCATTTCCATGATCCGGTCAATCAATTTTTCGCGAGAGACATCATTAGAGGCACACCAAGCATGTTGAAGGTGAACAAGGAAGGCCATGTCATCGATTTAAAAATGGGAATCAATTTTATTTTTTAAAGGCCTCATTTAATAAAGCTCCAAGACGAATTCCACCGAGTAAAAGTCGTCTCTCCATATCCTCTTTGAATTGATAGCTATATTTGTAGCCAAGCTTTGGTAGCTCTGAATCCATATGATCAATATCACGTCTGCAATAATCTTTTATTAATATGATCGAATTTTTAGTTTTTGGTTTTTCCACTTCGGCGGGATAAATTTGATCCCTTAGAGTACGAGATTCTCTGGCCCAGCTAAGAATCTTTTTTTCCAGATCACTACCTTTGAGAGAATTTCTTTTTTCCATTAAAAAATCAACGTACTCTGTAAAGCTCAATAGGGTTTTCTCAATTAACTTTTCATCCCAAAGTGCGTGTAAACTTGTGCGTTCTCCATGAAATATTACTTGGCATGCATTTCCGCCCATATCTTGTCCATTTCCCACATGTAAAGGCTGATGGAGGTCACCCACGAGATGAACAAGAAACTTCAAGGCAATCGCCCGTTCCTCTTTTGGTTTGTTCGTATTTTTTAAAATACTTAAATTATCTTGAATGGATTGTAATAACTCACCTTCTCCGTGATATTCATATTCGTCTTGTCCGGCCGGCCAGGTCATATAATGCCAAGAAAATGTATGTCGATAATTATCAGGGTCTGACTTTATTTCATCGGCCCATGTGGACACTTGAGCAAGACTTTCATTTCCTAAAAGAAGTCGAATAATGCCATGAACTTTGGGAGATATTTCTTTCTGGGCAATTTCGCCAACAATTCGATGACCAGTTGGGCCCCAAGAAAATGATTGAAATGAAAAACTTACTGTTAATAAAACGAGAACAATCTTAGTTATCGTCATCAAATCCCCTTTTATAAATTCATCAATATTGTAAGAAGCTTTATAAGGGTCTAGCAAATATTAAAATCTTAAATTTTCTTTTTCATAAATTCATCAAAAGAATTTATATCGCCAATAGACACAACGGTGCTTTCATGCTCGATGATTGGCCGCTTGATCATGGAAGCATTTTGAATAATTAAATCGATCTTCTCGGCTTCATCTCCTGCTTCAAAAAGCTCTTTTACCTTACGATAGGTCGTTCCTCTTTTATTAACAGGCCAATCATTCAAATGTTTTTTCCAACGAATAATAAGCTCACTCGTTGGAGCGTTTTTTTTATAATTATAAAACTCAAAATCAAATCCCGAGTCCTTTAGTTGGTTAAACATTTTTTTCATTTTATCGCAGTTGGGGATTCCGTATATTTTCAACATTATTATTCCTTTTTGTTATTGAAAGTATTGAGCAAGCTTAGTTTCCATATCTGAGAAAACTTGTCCTGCCGTTATTTGATTTAAACAAATCATTGAGTCGCACTTTGCCAGACCACAAAAGTGAGCCTCTCTCGTTCGACACTCAAGATGATCGATATAGTAATAAGGATGTATCGATTGATCATATGGGTGCCACTCCACAGGAGGCTCTGGCCCAAAAAATGAAGTAGAAGGCAAACCAAGCGCAATGGCCAAATGCTTTATCCCAGTGTCGTTACCTATATAATATTTTGCTTTCGCGATCTCAATAGGCAGCATTTCTAGTGATGTTTGGATAAAGTCTACATTCGATGAATCTCCAAAAGAGAGAAATTCAGTCTTCAACCGTTGATCTAATTCATTTACCGACACTGGAATTTTTACTCTGACACCAGGGTAGTTAGTTGAAATCAATTTCGCTAATTCATAATAATTTTTTATCGGCCAAAGTTTAGTCTCTCTAGTGGCAACAATACCAAAAATAATTGATTTTTCTTTTTTCACTGAATTTCGCAGCTCAAGCTTAGGACAAAAATCTAAATAATCACCGACCTCAAACTCCGGTAGATGATTTCTTATTCCATCCAAGTCTCGCTGGATATTTGATTTTTTAAATGTACCGTCATCAAGATGATGATTGTTTCCACAATATTTAATCTGCTTGTTAAAAAAACTGATTATATTTCCAAATTTTTTTCCCCGCCCGGATTGAAATAATTCAAGGATTAAATTAGGTTTTAAACTCTTCACTTCTTGATAAAGATCAAGCCAACCAGTGAATTTTTTGAGATCAATTGCAATGACTTGATCAGCTTGGGTATTTAAATTTTTAAAAAGCGGATACACCCAAGAAGGGACACCAAAAACAACGTTTGCCTGGGGCATATTTTTTTTTAAATACTGAACTGCGCCCAGAGAAATAATTGCATCTCCCAATGCCCGGTTCTTAAAGACTAGTATCGTTGATTCAGCGTTTTTCATTCTTGCAGAGTAACTATTTTTTTATTATTTGCAAAGCGCATCTGGGCCTTCATAATGGTTAAAAAAGGAGCATCCATGAAATTCATTGCATTTTTATTATTGAGTTTATTAATTCAAACCAACGTCGCTTTGAGCAGTGATAATCAAGAGCTTTACCTAAAAAGAGTCTCCGAGGTATTAGA
>JAURQB010000131.1 GCA_030836365.1 Bdellovibrionota bacterium
ACATTCATTTCTATATGGAACTGATACATCACAGTTATCTTTATCCTTTGGTGAATTGTTCGCCCAGTAGTACATAAATAGATCAAGAACATCGTTTGGTAGTGCTTGTGCACGATACAGAGCTTCCTCTAACGATCTATTTATTTCCCTCCAATAAGAAGTCTGAAGAAAGGCTTCTTTAATTCCATATAAAGTATAAACCCAAGATGCTGCCATAACGGCATTTCCTAGCCATCCTATTCCCGGTATTGCTGCAGCAGCAGTTCCTGCGGCAATAGACGCTGCAACACGTGGTGCAATCCATTTTAGAAATGCTTTAGCAATGCCGGTTGCCAGTGCTTTTTTTGCGAGTTGTGTTGCTGCAACTTTTGAAATTGCCCCTTTTCCTACACTGGCCATTATTTTGGCAGTTGCCACAATTACCCAATTTTCAATTTTTGCTATGTTGGCAATTCCCTGAACAAGTATGACAAAGAAATTTGTGTTCGCTCCATATTCAACTTGGGCTTGGGTTTCTTTTAGTAATGCTCCAGTTGCTTCGGCTCTTCCTGCTTCACCAACTGCTTTTGTCAGCTCTTTTACTGTGTTAGATATTGGTGCTGCTACCGCCTCAATACTCTGTAGAATCGTTAATATTTTTTGTTCAATTTCAGATTCAATTGATTTTAATACTTCATCAAGATTTTTCTTTTTAGAGTTATTGTCATAACTGACAATTTCCGGTTCGATGGTTGGAGTTGCTTCGAGTTGAAGTCCTTTGCAAGGAGGTGACTGGATATCTCCCGTGAGTTGGCAAAGTCCATCATAACCTTCAATCAAGTCAATACGGCTATCATTATTCGCACTACCTGAACCGAGTGGGTTGTATATTGTATTTCTTTTTACACGTGAGACCTTTAACTTTTTACTCAGAACTTCAATTGCTTTTGTTAGTGGTACCAATGTTTTTGGACATAAAACTGAGTAGTATGGTTGACCAATCGTTGAAGGGTCTGCTCCTAGCTGATTAACAAGCACTAACGATGGGTCTTGAGCTTTACACATGGCAAGAGTTTTTTGTTGCTCAAGGATTGCTCCCTTTAGGGCGAATTCTGTTTTCGCTATATCTTTTCCTTGTTCGATATATAACTTCAGGCTATAGGCGAGAGCAGCTCCAAACGCGACGCTCGCTGCACTCTGCAGTCCCGCGCGAGTGGCCAACCATATCGATTCCCTTTTTTGTTGCTGCCAAATCGCCTCAAGCGTTTCGATTTGCAGGTTTTCTTGTTTTGAGTCTAGGCCTGTCTTCGCTTTAAACATTTCTGTAACTGATTGAGTAAGACTTACTAACTCACCAACGAAATAAACGATCGCGCCTATGGAAAAAACCTTAGAGTCGTTTGAAACAACTGAGTATCGTTTAATCATATTGATTCCAACGCTACCAATAACAAGCATCGTAATTGTCGTTATGATTGAAGTTCCAAATTTTTGTGCTCTACTTTTTGATGATAAATCGAGTTCAGTTGCTTGTTTTTTTCCATCACTTGTTTCGTATTCATTTTGATCTTCCTGAGAATACGCCGTGTTCATTTCGAATAGATAAGGAGAATAAATGTATGTAGTGTTTAGCTGTAGATTGAATATAAGGAAGTAGATGAATAGTTTTTTAAAGCTAAAAGTTGACATAATAATACCTAGTTTTATTAACTAAATTTTATCAGTTGTGGGTAAATAAATCTCATGGGCAAAAGGTACGCGGTACCTTTTGGACATCGTAACTAAATTGTGCCCTTCCAGGCTTTTAATTCTAAAATATGATCTACTTATTCAATACATTAATAAAAATATGAGAATTTAATGACAGAAAAACCAAAATCAAAAAAAAGATCCTTTAATCTTCAGGTAATGAAAGAGCACGCTGAAAAACTGGGGGGGCAATGCCTCTCCGAACAATATATAAATTCAACCTATAAATTACTTTTTGTCTGCCGACATGGACATAAGTGGCGGGCCCGACCTCTCGACGTAATTGGGAAAAAAAGCGCTACTGGTACTTGGTGCCCTGAATGTAAGAAAAAAGAAACTGATAACCAATCATAACGGCCAAAAGGTACCGCGTACCTTTTGCTCAATAAAATGGTCGGAACTGCGACCCTGCAGCAAAGTCCGTAAGGACTTTGATGAAGCGTTGCGTTTAATGAATGGAGTCGTTAAGAAATGATGAGTAGGGCGATACGAATAAAATGGTCGGAACGACTGGATTTGAACCAGCGACCCCTATCCCCCCAGAATAGTGCGCTACCAGGCTGCGCTACGTTCCGACTAAGCGTAAAACTTATCTAATCATGAGTTTTTTGTCCATGCAAAATATTCCTGACGCCGTGCTTCTAAAAGCAAGCGAAGTTAATATAAAAAAATAATTATGGAGGATTAAAAAATGAAAAATTTAATATTTCTTCTCATTTTATCTGCATTAACTTTTGTTGGTTGTGGGGATGATGAGACACCAACAGTATCAACACCATCAACCACCAGTTATATTGGCTCAACGAGTGGAGGTTCTGTTGGGATAAATGCATTGTCTAGTTTAGGTCGCTCGTCTAGCTCAGAAGACATTAACATGTACAGTATTACATTAAGTTCTGCTGGAACTTTCGTCATTACAACTGCCACTGGTCTGGAAGTGAACGGTACTTATACAACCTTGAGTTCGGGCTTTGTTAAGTTAACAGTCACGAGTGCTAGCGGAGATAACGCACCTGAAGCCGGAGCTATTGCTTATGGATTAAATGTCCCCGGACTTATTTTCTTTCTCGCACCAGTTGATGGAGATGGTGAAATTATTCCAATGGTCACTTCGGGTGTCTGTCCATCTTCATCTCAAGACTTTCTTTGGTCAATGGCCGGTGCGAAAGATGGGGCGCAAAATGCTCTAACAAATAGTTGTAATGGAACATCTACTTTTGGTCTCGATATCGTTGGCCGTGCAACAATCGATGCAGATACGTTAACAGTAAGTGAAAAGTACGATATTTGTAATGGAGTACCTACTGAAGGAAGCTCCGAATTAGGTTTTAGTTGCGATAGTGGAATTGGTACGGTGACAAATTCAGGTAATTTAGATGCACTGATGTACTTAACTGCCGGCGGTGGTGCGATTGTGAAAACGTCACCTGGGACAGATGATGAAAAAACAATTGTTGCTCTAAGTGGAGAAGATAGCTTAGCGATTAGCGATCTAGATGGAAATTATGCTGGAATCGTTTTTGTTGAAAATTCAGGAAGTGGTGATAGCTTATATTCAGTTGTGGCGACTATTGCCGATGATAAACTTGTCGTTTCTGAGTGGGATGTTGAAAACAATACAGCGAGCACCGATCCTGAAGCCATTGCCGCCACGGTTCATACCTTTACTTCAAACACGCCAACTGATGGAATGATCTATGGGAAGCTTGATATAGATTCAGACCAAACAGACAACTCCATTTATGCTTTTGTTACTTGTCAGGCAGATAAAAACGCAAATAGTAGTGGCAAAAATGTTATCGTATGTGTTGGACAGGCGCCAAATGATGGAGGAAGCACTGAAATTACAACTGCTGGAGATGGAAGTGATGATGCCTTTAGTTTAGTCTTAGTTCAAAAATAACAGTTAGAAAAAAAAACCTTCCTTCGGGGAGGTTTTTTTTTGCGTGAACTAGAGGCAAAATGCACCACCCAATGAAAAAAATTCAATTCCCTCGAGATAATAAAATTTAGTTTATACAAAAGCCCTGGCATAAATCGGGAGGGATTGATGAAATTAAGTGCAGTCTTTTTATTTCTTTTTACCTTACTCTTTTCGAGTGTCCAGGCGATAGCAGGTGTTCCCTGTTTCGAAGATATTGATGGTGATGGATTCATCTCCTCCGATGCCAAAAAAATTCATGCAGAATCAAAGCTTCAGTGTTGGTGGAAAAAGGGTGTGATCAAACGTGCACACATCGATCGGGACTGTGATCCTCGAGATCCAACGGTTCATTTTCAAGCAATCGAGTTAATGGATGGAAAAGATAACAACTGTGACGGTATCATTGATGAGCCGAGGTTTGTGTATTCAAAAAAATTACCTTCTCAAAAAAAAGCGCCGGCAATTAATCAGCTGAAAATTAAAATCAGCGATTCCTTCACGCATCTTCGATTAAAAAATAATGAGCAAGTTTTTATCAAATTACAATTCACTCCTCTTAATGGTGAGAGAGCTTTTAATTTTCCGCTTCGAAATGAAAAGATAGCTCTTACGGGTGATCAATACAGCAGCAACAAAAATATGATGAATCTTGGAGTAAATTTTTCTCTACCGGAATTAAAAAGATTTACAGGGTATAAAGTGACGGCCTCGTTTTACCGGGCAGCTGATGAAAGGTCAGCGTATCTAAAAACACCGATTCATTATGTTATTACTGGAGGCGAGAGTAATCAACATTTAAGCCCGCTTGAAACTTATCGATTAAAAATGGGATTGAATGGGCTTGTTCAAGTAGGTGATAGTAATCTTGGAAAAATTGGGGTGAATGGAACTGAAGACATCGATGGAACGCGCTTTGATCAATGGCGAGGAAAAACGTGGTGTGATCAATTTTGGACTTGGCTTGCGCGTGAGGCGAGTGATGGTCGCGGGTTTAAAGATATTAACCCTGATAACGTTCCTGGATACTTTCGAGACCCGATGAGAGATGGCATGTGGGATGTAGAGCACCGTGATCCAAAACAGCGAGTTGTGGGAGTAGACAATCGCTACTTTGATGATGGGCGTGGAAAGTGGGGGCACGTTTTATATGATCCCGTAGAGAGTGACCCAAAAAATGGCGCGCTTGGAGATATGCTTTTAGGCCCTAGTCATGTGTTTATGTTTTTTTCGGCAGATCCGGTGAATAATAGAATTTGGACAATCGAAGGGAATGTAGGAAATCGCTCTGTGGTTCGCTCGATAAAAATTCATGCGGAACTTCCTGACCCGTATGTTTATCCTCGAAGAAATGAAGGGCCAAAAAGAAATTATATCGTTGGGCTTGGGAAGTTAAAGCGGTATATGTTTGAGCAAAAATAGTTTACTTTAACGATTTAAAGTATTCGGCCGTGCGCTTAATTCCCTCTTCAAAACCCATCATTGGTTTGTAATCACTGATCGCTTGAAGTTTTGAGAGATTTGGACGGCGAACTTTTGGGTCATCTTTTCCAATAGGAAGGTAGCTTATTTTTGACGGGCTATCTAAAAATTTAATCACATGTTCTGCGCAATCTTTAATGGAATACTCATCAGGGTTTCCACAGTTAAATGGGGTGTGATCATTAGAAAATAAAACATTATGAATCGAACAAACTAAATCATCGACATAACAAAAGCTTCTCGTTTGCGTACCATCCCCATAAACGGTTAAGTCTTTTCCCTCAATTGCTTGATTGATAAAATTAGGAATCACGCGTCCGTCATTCGGGCGCATGCGCGGGCCGTAGGTGTTAAAAATTCGAATAATTCTCGTGTCCACATTATATTTTAAATTAAAATTATGGGTTAGGGTTTCCGCGAATCGCTTCGATTCATCATAACAACTCCGAGGCCCAACCGTATTAACATTTCCGTAATAGCTTTCCACTTGAGGGTGAATTTCTGGGTCTCCATAAACTTCACTGGTGGACGCCTCAAGAAACCGTGCGCCTTTTTCTTTGGCAAGCTCCAAAAGGTTCCATGTACCATATGTGTTTACCCGCATAATCTCCATGGGGATTTCTGAAAAATCAATGGGAGATGCTGGACTGGCAAGGGAGAGAACGAAGTCAATTTTTTCATCAATTATTGGAAGAGAAACACCAACGTCGCATTGGTGAAATTCAAATTTTTCAAACCTAGAGAGAATATCAATTGTGGACTGAGTTCCTGTAATAAAATTATCAAGGCCAATTACTTTGGCGCCCATATTGAGATAAAATTCGGCCACATGCCCAGGGACAAATCCCGCCGCTCCCGCGATAAGAATGGTTTTACCTTCCAATGTTTTGGGTAGTTGTATCTTCTGTGTCATAAATAACTTTCTCCTAAGGTGTTTATCGGAAAAAAACACAGACAAGGCAAATAAAATCAGTGAATTAAGGTGATTTTCCTTTTACTTCATGAAGTTAATAGAAGAGCTGAGATAAACGCCGGCCATTAAGTAATTAGTTTCAACATTATTTATTGTTTCGCTGAGAGATTTATTGATAAATAGTCCAATCATGGAGTCGGCCACTTCTTCTCTTAGGCGATAACCGAATGTCGCCCCGATAAAATCCAAGGAACTCACCTCATTTTTTTCATTATAACTGGCACCAATTGTGTACGCTTCTTTTTTGGATTTATAATATTCGACACCGATGTGAACTCGAATGGAATTATTATAGTCATAAAATGCACGGCCTCCACTCGCATCTTCTTCAACTAGCAGAGAAAATTTTGAGAATTGATATCCTAGATCAACCAGTAGCTTTAGTTTCTCCGAAGGGTCAAACTCAATTCCAAATGATACTTCGCCAGGGCCTGTAAATGTTGCATCACCTTTTGTGGCATTACTGCTAGTGGAGTTATTGGTACCTGTTGCAAAAGTTTTGCTTTCATAATTAGAATTAATATTAAATTTGGGCGATTGAATGTTCAGCCCAAATAGAAGATTTTTTTTAGGTGCGTAGGAGACACCGACATTACCAACAGCAGAAATCCCCGTAATACCGAGTGAGAAAAAACGTTGTGCCGTTACGGGAACACCATTTTCTTCACCTGAAATATACAAGTTTTCTTGTTTGGAAAAGTCCCGTTTTATCCCAAAAAGTGAAGCACCAAAAGAAAGAGTATCTGAAACTCTTATGCCAACTGAGGGCCCAACATAAGTTTCCTGGTCCTCATAATTTACTTCACTATTAATCTCTCCTAATTCAAAACTCGTTTTAAATTTGCTTACTTTAGGTACTAAGATAGAGAAGGCAAGATTGATTTTATCAGTATGATAAACGGTGGTGATTTGTGAGGGGGTCGTCTGAAAGTATTCAATCTTTTCGGACGCCCCTGCAATATTAACATCTACCCAATTTTGAGAAAAGGCAGAGCCGGAAACAGAAACTTTATGAGTGTTTATATAGGCGAGTCCCGCGGGGTTATAAATGACATTACCAACAGATGCTCTTCTCGCAACACCAGTATTTCCCGTAATACCTTCGATTCCTCCAATTGGAGTAAGAAAGTTGTTTTGGACAATTGAAAAACTTAATTTAGGCAATAAACATAAAATGAAAATGATTTTTTTCATGATTTTAGGTCCTTTTTTAAATTGATATTTTTAATAACAGTTTCATTAGACGTATTTTTAAACAAGATGTTTTCAAATGGTAATTTTCGTAAAATTAAATTCAGTTTACTATCGTTCGGAGACGATTGAATAATCTCTTTTATACTTTTGCTAATAATTATTGGGTGCCCGCCCTTATTATTAAACATAGGTTTTATGACCTCTCTTTTATTTCCACATGCTAAATATAGTTCATTCCAAGTCTCAATTTGTCGACATGGGCAATCGACAGGTAAAATAAATGTATAATCCGACTGACTGTATTTCAGGCCAATTTTCAAGCTGCTAAAAGGGCCATGTTCCGGAGTAGGGTTGAGGGTAAATAAAGCATTCGGATAATTTTTCTCGAGCTTATCTTTGTATTCTTTAGAGTCTTTTGAAAAAACAATAATTGTTCTTCCGTTGAAATTATTCTGATGTAATTGAATCGCGGACTCTAAAAGAGGGGATCCTTTGTAGTTAGCAAAACCTTTTAAGCTACCAAAGCGAGAGCTTTTTCCAGCGGCCAAAATAACGAGATCAATTTTTTTCACTAAGCCTTCCAAGTAATTCGGCACCAAAGCTTATCGCTATTTCAGCGGGTGTTTTTCCTCCTACGGGAAGTCCAATCGGGCAGGTGATTCGTGATATTTCTTTCTCACTTCTTCCTGCATCCCTAAGTCGTTTCTGAAATCGTAACCATTTACTTTGGCTGCCAATAAGTCCGATATAATTTAAATCATCACGTTGGCATAATAAGTTGACGATTTCAAAATCGAGATCATGTGAGTGAGTGAGAACGACGCAAATAGCATCTTTTGGTGGATAAATTTCTTCTACATCGTCGAGAAGAATCAGCGTCTGTTTAAACTGTTCTCCTTTTTCTAGCCACTCTTGCCTCTCATCAATGGCGTAGAGATTAACCGGAGTGTCCTCAAGGGTTTTTGAAATGGCGAGACCGACATGTCCTTGGCCGAAAATAAAAACAT
>JAURQB010000132.1 GCA_030836365.1 Bdellovibrionota bacterium
CCTTTGTGCCCACTCGGTTTTCGAAGAATAAAAAATTATCCTGTGAAATTCTTCAGTGGTACCAAGAAAACTTACCTGGCTGTGTAAAAAGCTCCGTCAGAGAGTCTATTGAATCAGAAGAGGCGATTGCACTGCAAAAATCGGTTGTTGAATATCGGCCCATGAGTAAAGTAGCTTCTGATATTTTAAATGTGACAGGAGAATTAACCAAGTTAATCCGGTCATCTGATGAGGTTAATTTTAATAATATGCAGATGGATCAACTCAGTAATACGCTGGTAGGTCATTCTAATAATACACAGGCGGGTCATTTCAACCATGTTCATTTGGGGAGAGATCAATTGTTGAATAATCGTTCAGGAGAGGCTCATGGCGCTCTCTCTTAATCAAATTAAAAAAAAGCCGGTACAAATATCTGCAATAAAAACTGACGACATAGCGTTCACAATTAAAAATGAGGAGCAGATGACGGTTCTAGACAAACCTTCTAAGCCATGGAGTAATGTTGTGACAAATTTGTATCCGACTTCTCATGTAGACGTCCTCGAGCAAAAAGATCAACAGCACAACATAGATAATTTCTTTGAATCAAGAAGTAACTTCACCAATCCTGGGTCTGGTTTAGGTGGAATTGGTCTATGGTGCGAAGTGTTGAGTGTATAGCTCAGTTTCTAGGAGTAAAAATGGCAAAAAATAAGAAAACGAGAAAGCCTTATAATACGGACATGAAAAAGCAACCAATTACCAAAAATGATAAGCTATTGGGCCAGTTAAAAATTATCTTCTTGCTTAGTGTCGTTGTCGTCATTTCTGTATTGGCCATTTCTCAAATAAATTCCTGACAATCCGCGAAAGCATTGAGTAAAATAAACCTAAATTAAAAAATTTAGGTGTTCTTATGAAAAGCTTTATTGCCCTTTCTATTTTTATTGTTAGCTATGCACTTTTTGCGGATATTCATCTTCATGATTTAGATGAACATAAAAGTTTGAAAACGTTAATTAGTGAGCGATGTTTAAACTCATCAGATAAAAGTGAATTTTTTAAGATTCTTTGGGCCAGTGATGAATATAAAGTTGAATTATTAAATGATAAGTCCTTATCAATTCTAAGCCCATGTTTAACAGATGCAGACAAGATTCATCTTGAAATTTATCAACAACGTGATGATGAAAAAATTCTCATCCCCGCAAATTTGGGCCCGTCTTTTGAAAGAATGACTTCGTTAAAAAAAATTCCAAGAGATCTCTTCCAACTGTTGATTACTTATGAAGCAAAAATTGAGTTTCAAGAATTTCCAACGGTGATGAATTTTTGGCGCTCAGAGTTTTCCGAATTAATTACTTATTATCAAAATGTTTTAAACCCTTCTTTTATTTCAGATGAGGAGCTTTTTGATTTATATAATAATCGCCCAGACTTTTCCTCAACTCTTGGCGGCAAGTATAAAGAAACAGCGAGGTTATTTTTATTATGTCGGCGTAATAGAAATTATCATTGTCTTTTTACAGCTAAAGATAAGTACGATCGTCCTCTTAATGACCCGGCGACTGGAAAAGTTTGGTTTCAACCGGCACTTGCTCAATCAGCTAGAGGACTTACTTCAAACATCGTGAATGGCAGAACGCCACAGGGTGTTCATACAATTGATTCCGTTATGCCCTATGCCGATCAATACCGATCTTTCGGAAAGTATCGTCGTATTATTCTTAATTGGGTGCCGACAGAAGATGATAGTGATATTAATGAAGATGACATGACAAAGAGTTTACTTTCTCCATTAAGCGAGAGCTCTTTTTGGTGGAGACAAGCTTCAGTATCACGAGACTTGGGAAGAACTGATTTAAGAATTCATGGTACGGGAAAAATTAATGAAGATCCGCGTTCAACTTATTATCCTCTCCGAAAAAGTAATGGTTGCATTACTCAAAGAGAGGGAACCTATGGGCGGACGACTTATCAAGACCAACGAATGATGCTTAACCAGATGATGGCAGCACTTGAGCTTCCTGCAACTTATGACAATGAAGTCGATATTTCAGGAATTCTTTACTTAATTGATATTGATAACCAAGAGTCGCCCGTTTTATGGGCTGAGGTAGCGAGAAAACTAGGCCTTGATGAGGAAATTCGTATTCCAGGTGTGAGTACGGAAACAGCTTCTTTGTAAGTTATATGAGACCAATAAGCCTCAAATGAGTAATTTTAACGACGAAGTTTTTTTTATGTGTCCCTATTGTGGAGAGCAAATCTCAATGTTGTTTGAGTCTTATTCTGGCGCGCAAGAATATATAGAGGATTGTGAAGTTTGTTGTGCACCAATTAAAATAAAATACAAAGTTAATGATAGTGAAGTTGAGCTTATTAATGTTCAGCGTTTAGATGATTAATTCAGAGAATAAAAATTGTGAGGAGAGAAAAATGCCTAAAATTCTATTGTCCCTAATGTTGATGTTACTCGTATCTTGCCAAGATAAAACAAGTTCATCTAACACTCTTTGGATTTATACATCTTTGTACAAAGATACGATAAATGAAATTACACCAGCGTTAAAAAAAGAGTTTCCCGGTGTTGAGTTTAAATTTTTTCAAGCAGGCAGTGAGGAAATTGCGACTAAAGTCAACGCAGAAATGATGAGCGGGAATGTTCAAGCGGATGTCATGATTTCAAGTGATCGATTTTGGTATGAAGAGCTAGAGCAGGCGGGAAAGCTTTACCAATATTCATCTCCAGTTGCTAAAGATGTTCCAGCATCGTTAAAAAGTGGAAATGGGTATTATTCGACTTTATCACTGCCAGTGATGGTTCTTTGCTACAACAGTGAATTATTAAAGACTGAGTTATTACCCGAGAGCTTTAAAGATCTTCAAGATGTTCGATTTAAAAATCTTTTTACAACTGGCGATCCTCTTGCAAGTGGTACAAATTTTACGACAATGGCCATGCTCCAATTTCATTACGGATGGGATTATTTTAAGAAACTCAAAAATAACAATACCATCGGCCAAGGTGGAAATAGCTCAGTTTTAAGGCGAATTCAAAACGGAGAGAGACCTATTGGTTGGGTTCTTTTAGAAAATGTTTTACGTTTCCAAGACAAAGATAAACGACTTAAAGTGATCTACCCAAAAGATGGTGTCGTGACTAACAACAATATCATCGCCATCAGTAAAGAAACCCACAATCCTGAATTAGCAAAAAAGTTTGTAGATTTTATGTATGGAAAAGTTGGACAGGACCAGATGATAAAATCATTCATGTATAGCCCGCTGCCAGGTTACGCGCCTCCGGCAGGCGCTCCTGCCTTTTCTTTTGTCTTGAAAAACAGTTTTCCATGGACAAAAGAATTTTTGGCACAAGTCAGAGACTCCCGAATGGAGCTTAAAGAAAAATATACTGAAATAATGTTTCAATAGGGTGACGAATGCGATTAGGCACTAAGGTCACAACTTTTTTAGTTTTATCCTGCTTATTGGTCGTGGCGCTGAGCTTTGCTCCTTTTTATTCTTTATTTAAACAAGTGATCATTGCGATTAATCCAATGATGGTGAAAAAAGTTTTCAATTCATCAAGTACATTACTGGCGATTAAGACGACATTAATCGTTTCACTTTCGACCGTTTTTTTCTCTACTATTATTGCGATACCGCTTAGCTGGCTTTTTTCTCGAAGCGACCTTAAAGCAAAAGGGCGTTGGAAAACGCTATTTAGTTTACCCTATGCGATTCCTCCCTATATTGGTGCAATCGCATGGATTATGCTAGCTAATCCTACTAATGGCATACTAAATAATGTGACGGGACTCAGCTTAAATATTTATTCCCTCGGCGGACTGATTTGGGTGATGAGCTCATTTTTTTATACGTTTATTTTACTTAATGTAACAAACCTACTTTCTCAAATGGACCCAAGTCTTGAAGAGGCGGCCCGGCTCTCTGGCGCCAATCCTTTTCGTGTCTTTCGTGAAATCACACTACCTCTCATTAGACCTGGTTTAATTAGTGGGATGGTTCTCGTTTTTCTCGCGGCATCGGCAAGTTTTGGCGTTCCTGCACTTGTTGGTGGGCCTGGGAGAATTTTTTTATTAACGACAAAAATTTATACCTATCAAAAAATGGGTAGCTTCATGGGGATTAATTACGCGAGTATTCTAAGTGTGATTTTATTTCTCGTTGCTATTATTTCTCTTGGCGTGAATAGCTATCTTCTTCGAAAAAACTCATTTGGCGTCGTCTCTGGAAAATCGGCGCGAGCAAATCTAATTCCACTTCATCGTTACATGCTTCCTGTGCAAATTATTCTCGGCTTATTGCTATTTATCCTTTTAATTTTACCTATCATTGGCATTTTTATTTCCGCTCTAGCAAAGGTTCAAGGTATTGTTTCTTTGAGTAACTTAACATTAGTAAATTTTTCAAAAATATTTTTTGACGTCGCTGAATTTCCCGTTGCTCTTAGAAACTCTTTAATGGTGTCTTCATTTGTTGCAACCCTAAGTGTAGTGATTGGATTTTTTGTTGTTTACGCTCAAAAGAAAACAAATCTAAAGTTTTTAAGAGTAACTGACTTCTTTATTTCTCTTCCTTATGCCACTCCTGGAACTGTCCTTTCGTTAGCGCTTATTTTAGCATTCAGTGGAAGACTTTTTGGTGTTATCAGTTTTTACAATACGCTCATTTTGATTGGTCTTGCCTACTTTATTAAATATCTTAATTTTTCTGTTCGTGCGCTTAATAGCTCAATGGTACAAATTGACCAGTCATTACTTGAGGCAGCTCAAGTGAGCGGAGCTAATTTTTTCAAGCGACTGTTAACAATTTGGTTTCCCCTTCTTCGGCCAGCACTGATTTCCTCCTGGTTTTTGGTTTTTATGCCTTGTGTGAGCGAGTTGACGATGACTATTTTGCTGACAGGGCCAGGTCTTGAAACACTTGGAACTCTACTTTTTCAATTACAAAACTATGGAGATGCTAGTGGTGGTGGCGCTGCTGTCCTCAGTTTACTTATTATTATGATGGTGTTGATGATTAATTATTTTGTGAAGTTTATCTCTAAAGGAAAGTACGGCCTATGAGTACTGTTGAATTTAAAAATATAAGAAAATCTTACGGTGCAGTTGAGGTCGTAAAAGGTTTTGATTTGAAAGTAGAAGACGGAGAGTTTGTTTCATTTTTAGGGCCTAGTGGTTGTGGCAAAACAACTTGTCTGAGAATGATTTCAGGCTTAGAGGAAAATACAAGTGGAGAGCTCTTGATTGGAGGGGAGTTAGTTAGTGCTCCTGGTAAAAATATTTACCTTGCGCCGGAGAAGCGAAATGTTGGAATGGTGTTTCAAAGTTACGCCGTTTGGCCTCATATGAACGTCTTTGACAATATTGCCTATCCCCTAAAAATTCAAAAAATTAAATCACATGAAATACAAAAACGTGTCGAGGAAATTATGGAAGTCGTCGAGCTATCAGGACTTGGCGAACGAATGCCCAATCAGCTTAGTGGAGGCCAACAGCAACGAGTTGCATTGGCACGAGGACTCGTGGCGAGACCGCGAGTTTTACTCCTTGATGAGCCTCTGAGTAACTTGGATGCAAAGCTTAGAGATAAGATGCGTGTCGATATTCGGGCCATTCAACAGAAGCTTAATATCACCTGTGTTTACGTAACTCATGACCAATTAGAAGCATTTACCATGAGTGATCGAATTTTAATAATGGACCAAGGAATTGTTCAACAAGTGGGCGATCCATCAGAAATTCGTGAAAATCCGGCGAATGATTTTGTTCGTGAATTTATTCGTCAATCTCATTAAGTCAAGTAATTACAGGTAGTTAAAAATTGTTTAGGGCCATGGTAGAATATTAGTAATAAAATATAGTTGGTGGTGCCCAATGTACATGCCCAAGCTTTATGACGAAAAGAAATTATTGAGTTACTTGAAAAAACAGCAAAAGCACGCCTGGAATTTAGACGCCGATTTTCAATGGAATAGTGAAATTGATTTAACTAAAGAGTTTGTTCCATTACCAGATGATTTTATTTTATCTCCATACATAAATGATGAGCAAAAGGTTTTATTATCTCAGCTCATCGGTTTGATGATTAACTCAAGTATTTGTGAATTAGAGGGGGCTCTCGAGCGTTCAAAAAAACAATGCTGGATTGATGTCATTAATCAATATCCTGTTTCACCAGAGTTTGAGCAGTTGGGAGAAAACTTTTTTATTGAAGAGAAAAAACATGCGGATGCATTTGAATTATTTTTAGAAAAATTCGCGAATAAAACGAATGTAAGCGTTGATGAACTTAAATCAATTTTACCAACGCTTAATGAATCAAAGATTGAAAAGCTTTTTCGCATGAACTCATACCTTGGAGGTAAGGCTCTTTGGATGGTCGTCGCGGCCGTGGAAGAAGAGTCCATTGAGGTTTATAAGCAAATGCGACCCCACAAAAGTGAGATAGACCCATTATACTTTGAGCTTCACCAAAAACATTTTGAAGAGGAAACTCGGCACGCAAGTTTTGCTTTTTTAATGCTTGAACTTCTTGAGGAGAGAACGTCAACGCCGATTAAAGTACTTAGTCGTCAATTGGACTTTATCATGTCTGAAGTATTGCAAGTCTCATGGATTTTGGGTGAATTAATGAAAGTAGTTCACTTGAAAAAACTAAAAAATCGTCACCCATTTTACCAAGGTCTGTCCGAGTTGGTGCCTATTATTCAACAGTTTACATTCACTGATGTGCTAAAAAGTTTGTTTCATGATGCTCCATTTATTAGTCTGATTCTCCGGCCAGGCTTAAATAAACACTTATCCCAATTCCTTGATGAACAGCGCTCTTTGCGCTTTTTGGATAAGGTGATTTAATGCAATGGAGATGGGGAATCGAAACGTCTTTTTCAATGGGGAGAAGCAATTTATTTCTTCATCAAAATGAGTGGAAATCGAAAAAAGAAACGATAATTTTTCTTCATGGTTTTCCCGATGGCCCTATTGTCTGGGAGAGTATCGCAAATGAACTGGACGAGCATTTTAATATTATCATTCCCTATTTACCTGGAGTGCACGAGGACTGTTCATTAAATAAAAAGATGAGTGAAACCTTTCACCTCAATCTCTTATTACTACTCAAATCAGATAAAAGGTTAAACGGAACAATTCATCTTGTCGGGCATGATGTTGGTGGTGTTCTTGTTGATCAACTCTCTCATTTACTTGGTGAAAGTTGTGCATCTATTACTTTTATTTCGACGATGGGTCTTAATCTGTACTCAAAGAATTTAAAACTCGATCAAATGATTAAGTCTTGGTACGTGCCTATATTTTCAACTAAAATTGGCCAGTCACTGATGGGGAAGTCAAACCTTTTTGGAAAAAAATTACTTCAAAAAATGGATCCAACCGTAATAGAGGCACACATACCCGAAAAGCTTGGATCAATAAAACTGTATCGTGAGTTTGTTGAGGTTCTTTATCAGCGCACCCGATGGGATAGAATTAACAACAAAAAGGCGTTATTTATATTCTCAACTGAAGATCCTTTTGTTCAAATTCCAACGCAAAAAGCTGTTCGTGAATATTATCCAGAATCGGAAATTCGCGTTCAAAGTGGTGGACATTGGGAGTTTTGTCATCGGCCAGAGAAGTTTAGTGAGCTCATCATTGAGTTTATTGAGAGTGTAGAGATTAATCTTGGAGAAAATAATGGATTTGTCGAAGTTTAATAAATTTTTAAATTCACCTGCGAAAAGTATTCTCCCATTCAGTGAGCATCTGTTTAAATTTCGCCGAACTGGACTGACTGAAAAAGAACTTCGAAAATTTAGGCGAACTCAAGATTTGGCCCTCAGTGCCGCTCGCGAAATTTCAGAGCTTGTGAAACCAGGTATGACAGAGTTCGAGGCGGCGACTCTTTTAGATACTTATTTGCGTGATCATGGAGTTAATGCTTTTGTTCATTATTCTTTTGCTTGGTTTGGTAATCGAACCAGGTTTGATCATTGTAAAAATTATAAAGATTTAATGCCAACACGAAAAATTATTGAAGAAGGTGATGTTTTTATTTTGGATACTGCACCAGTTCTCGATGGAACACCTGCTGATATTGGACTAGCTTTCTGCCTCGGAGAAAATCCGGAATTTAAGCGTTCCATGAACTTCTTAGAAAAATTGAAAAGAAAGATACCAACATTATTTGAATTAAATTGTGCCTCAGGAGAAAAAGTATATCAGTGGATTAATCAGATGATCGAAAATGAAGGGTATGATGGAATTCATCAACTTTATCCATTTGGCGTGCTCGCTCATCGACTTTATGACGTGCCGTTTGAAAATTTGCCAGGCGTTTTTAAGCCTTTTACTTGGCAGGCATATTGGTCCCTTTTATCTCGAGGGTTTTATAGTGAAACTATCTCTGGGAATAAAAATATAAATCTCGAGGGAATTTGGGCGATTGAACCTCATTTGGGAGCACCTGGTTTTGGTGTGAAGTTTGAGGAGATGTTGTACGTGAAAGATGGAGTGGCCCAGTGGGTGTCGAAAATGTCAGATTTAAAGGACTAAAGTAATGAAAAAATTAATTGTGATAACTGGGGCCACAGGAGGTCTCGGCCGTGAGTTTGTTTCTCAGTATCTGGCAAAAAATAATCATGTTATCGGTATTGATTTAAGGCCAGCAGATCAAGAAGATCTTACTAATTTTACACACTTGTCTTGTAATTTAACGAGCGTGAAAGCGACAGAGAAATTAATTGAGGAAATTATCTCAAAATATGGCGTTCCTGATTTATGGATTAACAATGCCGGAATAGTGACAATGGATGCGTTTCAAAATGAAACACAAAAAGAGTTTGATCAAGTGATGAAAATCAATTTTGATGCTCCGGTGCGAATGATGAGGAAGTTGATTCCTCTTATGGAAAAAAATGGAAAGGGAATAATTGTTAATATTAGTTCAGTGGCGGGCCTAATTTCGGCCCCTATTTTATCTTCATACTGTGCATCTAAGTTCGCTCTAGTGGGCCTGACTGAGTCAGTTCAACAAGAGCTTGAATTAAAAAAATCGCCAGTAAAACTCATCCTTGTTTGTCCTGGGTTTATTCAAACCGAATTAATCAAATTAGGGAAAGAGCGAGGATTTCCAGAACATTTGAAACCTTTTCTTTCCTCCAGTGATCGAGCAGTCAAAAAAATCATTACAGGAATTGAGAAAGGACAGAATTTTATTGATCCAACAATGAATGGAAAGGTTCTACAAACAGTTAATCGTTTTGGCCCAGGTTTGTTAAAAACGGCAAAAAAGTTTGCGCTTCCAAGTGCACTCATTGACCGAATAAAAAGTTAGATATTATCTATTATTTGTATGCAATAAGCGCTGCTCTTCGTGGCGATGGGTGACCTTCAATAGTTTTTGATGAATCTTTTGGATCAAGAAAGTCATCAAGAGAGGCGCCACCAGACCAGCTTGTGACTCTTTGTTCTTCATTTGTAAGTAATTCATCAAACACAACTTCAACGTGCTTAAACTTCGCTTTGTGAAGCCAATTTTTCATACAATTTACAGTAGGGACAAACCAAACGTTTCGCATACGTGCGTACCGATCTTCCGGAAAAAGTGCCATGCTCTTTTCTCCTGGAATCGTGATTGACTCCAACAAGAGAAAGCCATCTTTTTTGAGCGCTTTACGACAATGCTTTAATTGCTCAATAGGATTAGCATGGTGATAAATAATCCCCATATTAAGAATGCCATCAAAAAGTTGATCAAAATGTTGAACTTCATCTATGCCAAGCATTTCGAAAAATAAATTGGGTGCTTGGCAGAAGTGTTGAAGGAAATTGAATTGAGCTTCACAGTATGGGACAGGGTCAATTCCTAAAACAGTTTTTGGGTTTTGTTTGAGCATTTCAAACATAAAGTACCCATTGTTGCAGCCAATATCTAGTATCGTTTTATTTTCGAGATCCCCAAGAGTGGGTCTGATTCGTTCCCATTTGATATTGCTTCTCCATTCTGAGTCAATAAACAACTCACCAAGTTGAAAAGGACCTTTTCGCCAATGACTAAGGCCGAGTGCAATCTCTTCAATCATTTTGCGATCATCTGTATTGAATGTTGAATCATTACCTGGAGTAGGATTAAATGCTATCGTGGGAATATTTTTTAATTTCTCCAGCAGAGATAAAAAATTATTATTGTGGGGCAAGTCATACTTTTTTTGATTATTTTCAATCACGTCCATTATCGGAGTGATGTTGATTTGATTAATGTGGCCAGTAAAAAATTGATTCATTACTTTAGAGCGATGTAGCTAGTAAAATTGTACCAACGAAAAGCCTGCTCAACATGGTTAAATCCTGCTTGGTGAAGAAGGCCTATTTGCTGATTTGGAGTTAGAGGGACAAGTACGTTCTCGAGCGCCTCTCGTTTTTGTGATATTTCAAGTTCGCTATAGCCTTGTCTTCTTTTGTAATCATAATAAAGATCAGTGATCAGTTGATGAAAGGTCGAATCATTCGTGTTAATTTTTTCTGAAAGGATGAAGACACCTCCAGGTCTAAGGCCATCAAAAATATTTTTTAAGATTCTTGGTCTTAGGTCCTCACGAATAAATTGAAGCGTATAATTCATTATCACCATATCGATGTTTTTATCTAGTTCTACGTCTTCGATATTTCCACATAGAAGTTTAACTTTTTCGACATTTAAATTATTTAATTTCTCAGCAGCTTTTTCGATCATTGGAGCGGAGTTATCAACTCCAACAAATCGACATAACTTTTGATTCTCTCGAAGGTGCTGGTCAAGAATTCCAATGGTCGTTCCTGTAGAGCAGCCTAAGTCCCAAATAAGGTTTTCTTTGTCATGATGGGTGAAGTAGTTGGAATAATCAGTAATCAGCCGATGAATTTCATTATAAAAAGGGACAGAGCGACTAACCATATCATCAAATACATCTGCAACCGTCTGATTAAATTCAAATGCTTTAATCTCATGCTGACGTCTTTTAAAAACGTGGTCTACGCCACCGGTTAGTACTTCTTTTTGCATGAGAGATTGATAACTAGCAAGGCGTCAAAAGTCTAATAAAATTGTTTGGCCATGGGAATTTTTCAGGGGTTGTTTAGTATTTGGAAATTGCCGAACAGGGCAGTTGTTCGTTAAAATATAAGTAATGATTACAATGACTTATGGCGTTGCTGAAGGTGGTTTAAATCGGACATATTACCAAGTGAGTTTGTCCCTTAAGCTCATTAAACGAAATATGTAAATCAATGAAGAGCATTGATTTTTTAATAGACGCGATTAAATAGCAAAAGTTGTCGCCTTTAAAGCGATACTGAAAGGGTTTAAAATAAGTTTAAACTTAACGGAGAAATGAATGGCATTTAATTTAAAATTGAAACTAGTCCTTATCACCTTAGTGGTTTTCAATATCACTAATCTTTATGCTCAGAACCAGAGCTTATCAAAAGACAGGTTAGTTGGTTCTATTTTAAAAAATGCACTTGAGACATACCACTACACAAAAAAGAAAATTAACGACGATATCAGTGACAAAGCTTTTGAAGAATTTCTTAAAAAAATCGATTACGGTAAGCAATTTTTACTTCAAAAAGATGTAAAGGACTTGGAAAAATATAGGTTCCAGTTGGATGATCAGGTTGTTAGTGGGGAACACCTGGCGATTAAGGCTGTTCAAGAAACGTTGAAAAAAAATATTCTTCAAACAGAAAAGTACCGAGAAGAAATATTTAAGAAAGGTTTTGATTTTTCTAAAAAAGAAAGTTTGCAACTTGATCCTGAAAAGAGAAAGTGGCCAGCAACAGAAGCGGATCGTAAAAAACTGTGGCGAAAGATATTTAAACAAGCAACACTTTCAAGATATCTAGACTTATGGCAAGAGCAGCTTGATCTTCGAGATCCGAAAAAACAAAAAGAGAAAAAGGAAGAAGCAAGGAAGTCAAAAAAGAAAGTTGCCGAAGTTAAAAAATTGACAAAAAAAGAAACTCTCGCGAAGGCCACAACTGCAATAAGTGATAAGTATAAAAAAGTTTTCGATCGTTTAAGTGAAGACGATCGTGAAGACTTTATGGACAAGTTATTTAACTCAGTGACAGAGATATTTGATCCGCACACAACTTATTTGCCACCAAAAAAGAAAGAAGATTTTGACATTGATATAAGCGGAAGTCTGGAGGGAATAGGTGCTGTTCTTCAAGAAGATGGTTCCTACATAAAGGTCGTTCAAATTGTGCCAGGAGGAGCAGCCTGGAGACAAAAAGACCTGGAAGTTGAGGACCTTATTCTAATGGTTGGCCAGGCAGAAGAAGATCCTGTGAGCCTCGTTGATATGAGGGTTGATGATGCTGTTAGATATATTAGAGGCCCGAAGGGAAGTGTGGTTACGTTAACAGTTAAGAAAGTCGATGGGACACGAAAGGTAATCAAAATTGAGCGTGATGTTGTAAAAATAAGCGCCTCTTATGTAAAGTCATCCGTTGTTGAGCATAAAGATCTCGGGCAAAAAATTGGTTATATTCATGTACCTAAGTTTTATCGAGATTTTAACGGAGAGGGGCGAAATTGTTCAGAGGACGTTCGCAAAGAGTTAAATCGTCTTCAAAAAATTGGTGTGGCCGGGATGATTCTTGACCTTCGTAACAATGGCGGTGGAGCACTTGAAGATGCCCGAATTATGTCAGGCCTCTTTATTGAAGAAGGCCCTATTGTTCAAATTCGAAATCATAAAGGAGAGGTGGATGTTTTAAGAGATTTTGATAAAGCGGTTCAATACAAAGGACCTCTTATTGTCATGATCAATCGCTTCTCTGCAAGTGCTTCTGAAATTTTAGCGGCAGCTCTGCAAGATTATGGAAGAGCTGTTATCGTTGGAGGGGAGTATTCACATGGAAAAGGGACAGTTCAGGCAGTTTTAAACTTAAATCAAGCGCCCCTACTTAATATGTTTGGGCCTACAATTGGCGCCCTGAAAGTGACAATTCAAAAATTTTACCGAGTTAATGGAAGCTCTACTCAATACAAAGGTGTTACTCCAGATATCATTATCCCTGATCCAATGGGGTACGCGAAAAACCGCGAGCAAGATTTGGATTACTCATTGAAGTGGGACCAAGTAAAAAAATTATCGTATAAAAAGTGGAACCAATTTGATTTGGCGCTGGATGATCTAAAGAAAGAAAGTTCTACTCGTTCAAAGAAAAATGAGCGCTTTCAGCATATCAAAGACTCAATCGCCTATTTAACCAAAAGACGCGAGGAGACGATCGTCTCGCTTAATGAAGTGGATGCTCAAAAAGAAGAAGAGAGAGCAAAAAAAATGACCGAAAAATTTAAGCTAGACGAAGAACAACAAAAAATGGTTATTTCTCACTATAAAGATTCCCTAGATGAGGGGCAAGAAAAAATCAAAGAGGCAGATAAAAAGAAGTGGGAAGAAGATGCTAAACAACGCGTAGAGGATTGGGCGAAAACTGTTCGGTTGGACGCTGGTCTAGAGGAAAGCCTTTTTATTATGAATGATATGATTTCCAATCTGAAGTCTAAAGTCTCGATGAAAAAATAGGAGAAGCTAATGGAGAAATTAATAGATAACACCGAGATAGAAGGTGTATTAGATGTTTTAGAAAATATGGAAGATGAGGAACTTGCTGCTTCTTTACTTGCCGAATTTAATGAGGCGACAAAACATCATGGAAAGCTTTTAATGAACAAAGATCCAAAGCTATCTGATGAGGATTGGAAAAAGATATGCGATGATGCAGCTAGTGAGGTAGCGCTCATTTTATCCAAGATTCAAGAGCAAAGGTAGTTCTTGAAGAGTATCTTAATTATTCGATTTTCAAGCTTTGGAGACGTGGTTCAAGCGATGAATGCGGCCCGTGAAATTAAGCGAGCATATCCTAATTGTCATATATCTTGGATAACGAAAAATGCTTTTTCTAGATTTTTAAAAGCTTCTTCATGCATCGATGAAGTATATACTTTGGAGAGTGACTTTTCAGGAAAGGTGAAGTCGATCAAATTATTTATTCAAAAAAATAAATTTGATATTATCTACGATGCTCATCGTAACCTTCGTACGTGGCTTCTAAGATTATCTTTATTTTTTAGTTTCACTTCTGTGAAATGGATTTTCAGGCCGAAAAGTCGATTGAAAAGAATCTTATTTTTTAAGCTGAAGATCAATTTATTTCCTAATCCATTTTTTGCTAAAGATAGTTATCTCTCGCCGATTAAATTTCTGCTGTTGCCAGACGCCTTGAACTCAGAGCAAGCGGTTCAAATGAACTACGCTGAAATTGATGCGAGTAAATTTTCTTTTATTGATAAACCATATTTATTATTTGCTCCCAGTGCTGCTTGGGAAATGAAAAGATGGCCGATAAATCATTGGAAGGATTTAGTAAAAAACTTATCTGGTTTTATTCCTATCGTTTTTGTCGGTGGCCCAAACGATAAGTTTATTTCTGAATTATATGATCACCAAAATATAAACATGAAAAACTTAGCAGGACAAACGAGCTTTCTAGAAACGTTTTTTTTAGTTCAAAATGCTATATATACTTTATCGGCAGATACTGGTGTTATTCACGTGGCAGAGCTTCTTGGGAAGAATGGTGGACTACTTCAAGGGCCGACGGCGTTTGGCCGGATAAAAAATTCATCAATTCGCGTCTTTGAAGCGGGACTTCCTTGTAGTCCATGTTCAAAAGACGGCCGTGGTAAATGTTCGAGAGCCGTTTATCAAGAATGTATGACCTTGTTAACTCCAAAAAGTGTGGAGTCTGATATTAGGAAAGTCACTTCTTCACTTTGATTCGATGGAGCGTCTCATTTCCCAAAGCATATGACTTATATATGGCCTTCGTTCTTCCTTCGTCGCAATCATTAATAGTTTCGTTATTTTTAAATACTCTGGTTCGCTTAGAAGTAGGATAAGCATCTCTTTAATAAAATTTGTATTTAGAGTGATGTAGTTGTCAGTGCCAATTCCAAGTTGTACTCCTTTCTTTTCCCACCATGAAAAAGGATGGTCCTTAAAGTCTGGAAAGCTTCCTGTTAATTTTAAATTTGATGAGGGGAGTGCGACGAGAGATACTTTTTTATTAATCATTCGGTTTAATACATCATGTTGGTAGTGTTCAATTTCTCTGGCAGAGTGAAACTTTGCTTTGAGAAAAAGTTTTTGTTCTTCTGTTGATAACTTTTTTCCTGAAAGAAGCTTATTTTTAATTTCAGGAGATTCCCAGTTCATATCCTCTAGCTCTCTGGAGTAGAGAGAGTTTTTTTGTATTGCTTCACCCTTTTGGTTCAACTCTGTCACATGTTGATAAATTCGATGGAAATAAAAGTTCGGGTTAATTCCCAATGATATTCCGTGCTCTAGAGTGTCGATGTGCCAAATGTTCATCGCATTATCAACTGATTGAACTCCTGTTCGAAGAATATTCCAGGTTTCTCCGTGATGACTTTTAATTTTAAAACCACGGTATTGAAGTTTTCTAAAGCCTTCTCGCATCTCACTAAAGTGAGATTTTCGATATAATTCTTTTTCATCACCAACGGTGTCCACTTCACATAATTTATCTTTTAGGAATGGGTATTTATCTAATATTTGAAGTATGGATTGTACCTGATGATAAAAATGCTCTCCTTTCGATTTATAATTCGCTTGATCAAAAAATGCATTTTCTTTTCGAAAACAAGGGGTCAGCGTAAAGTCAAATTTAGGGTTATGGTTTTTATATTTCATAAACCCTGAATATAACCCTAAGACTACGTCCTCTTCAGTAACTCCATCTAGACCGGGGATTTGCTCACTCTCAATTCCTGTCGATCGAGAGAGAGTGAATTTTAAACGAATACTTCCAACGTTATATTCCTCAAAAAGAGTTTGCGCCATGTGATAAGCTGACAACTCATGAATTAGTCGATCTTTTAGGATTAATTTCGGAAGATACAATATTTTTAAATACTCTGAAAACTCTTCGTGTGGTTTTAATTGGATGAGCTCTTTTACATCTTCAACGCCCTTTATTTCAATCGATTTGTCGCCATAGACTTCTCTGATTTTTTTTAAGTAAACTTCCTTGTTTTTTCCAATTAACAGATTTTCTAAATGCTCCCATATGAAATGAGGCGCAAGAGATCCCGTTAGGTGAATATGTTCTTCGCAGTAAGGAATAGGAAAGTTTTTAAAAAAATTAAAAAAAGCATCTGTAACGGGGTGACTTAAAAGGTTATCAATAGTTTCGCTATCGCCTTGAAATCTCCATAACATTTCTTGGAATTCGTGGATCAGTTTTTTATTTTCAATCGACATATCCTCAGATCGCCCAAGGAGTTCAAGAGTGTCATTGAGGCTTATCCCATTGGTTTCGCTAATAATTTTTATGACTGAATGTTTGAGTTCAATATTAGATTTCATGTTTTAGATTTAACTTCCTTTTTTAAAATATCAACTGCATTTTTTATTTTGATAAAATTACTGTTTGAAATGGATATTAAGTTATTCGGTAACTTTGATCCAGAAAGTTTGTCTGGGTGGCATATTTGAGCAAATTTTTTATAAATTTTATTTAATTTTTTCAAATCTAAATCATGTTTGTTTTTAATTTTGAAAAAGATCATTGCATCGTCTAGAGTGATTTTCTCATTTATGATAATGGGTGTGACGGCCATAACAATCATTGATTCTTGAAAGATTTTATCAATTAAGTATTTAGGATTCATCGGTCTGTATTTTCCGATAGAAAAAATAGTGTTTAATATTGATTTTTTTTTGGAATCAATATGCTTGTTAAAGACAGGGGATTTTTTAAATAATATATATTCATAGTTATTTTCTTTGAAATCACTTTTAAGATCATTTTTAATCAGTAATAAATGTGACCCTTTGATAATGTGATGAGCTTGAAGAAGAGGATTTGTAACGGCGAGTTCTGTAGCCGTGTCTTTCGCCTCCGTTTCATTCGTCATGCTTTGAAGAATGATAAATGAGACGAGGAAATTGTTAATTTCTTCAAAGGATGGGAAATTTTGGAAAAAATCATGAGAATAAAATTCTTTTATTATTTTGTTAATACTACCTGAGTTTAATTGAATATGAAAAAGAGAGAAGGCGTCTTTGATAATAAGCTGGCTTGCTCTACCTTCACCCCATTGTAAGTTTTCAAACAAGTCAATTACCAAAGAAAAGTCATGATCATTATTTTCATAGTTTGACTCTCGCGTTTTATAACCCCTAACGAGTAAATCAATAGAGAGTTTGTCGCTCGTTATTTTATCGTCTACATTTTGAGGCGTTTTATTCGCCATCCCTTTTCTGAGCATGACTTCTTGCTCTCTGATTAATTGATCCAGTGATCTGCCTTTGCTATTTGTTTTCTTTTTTCTTTCATCAATGAACTGAACGATCATTGGAATAATAAAACGATAAAATGAATAAAAGCCCACAAAGGCAATTACTAGCTTGAAAATAATTTCTACATTTTTGTTCATTTATTTACATCCAAGATTTAGTAAGTTTTCGACATGTTTATTTTGATAGTTTAATCGGCCAAATAGAATTCGTTTTGACGATATTCGCAGTGATTATTGTCATAAATGAGAGTAAACTAACTCTAGTTTTTTAGGAGAACTTGATTGAAAAAAATTGACTGGGAAATTAAATCTATTGAATACCCTTTATGTGTTGAATGGTCCATTTCCCGTAGCAGCGACAGTCTTAAAAAAAATTATTATGTTCTGATGAATGGCGTAATTTACGGTGAATTTGCGCCCAATCTTCGCTTTGGAGAAACTCATCAATCAATTGAATACCAAATTAAAGTTTTTAGATCATTATCAACTAGTTTAAGCGATGAAAAAAGAATTCTTGATTTTTGCGCTGGTGAGATAATGAATGGGCGATTCGCTCAGAGTTTTCTTGCGGGTATTGAGCTCGCTTGTTTTAATTTTTTTGACCTTTGGGATAAGTTTATTTCTGCACCTCTTCCTAAGCAGTGTTCTAGCTCTATGTCGATTCCTATTATTAGCTTTGAGGGATTTCTCGATTATTTTAAACTAATGAAGCTTAATGAGTTTGACGTTATTAAGGTAAAATCTGGTGAAAAATTGCCTCTTCAAATAATAGAGTATTTGGTCAATCATACAGGAGCTGGAATTAGTGTTGATTACAATGAAGCTTTAAGTGATTTTGCTACTGCAATTGAGCATATCAAGATTTTAAATAAGTATAATCGTATTAAATATATTGAGCAGCCATTCGCAAGTTCTCAAGACGAACTTTATCGTGAATTAAAAAAATGGTCACCACTTCCTGTCTATATTGATGAGACGATTACAGGGCAAATGCCCTCAAAAGAAACGGTTCAACTATGTCATGGTATAAACTTCAAAGTAATGAAGTCAGGTGGGCCCTTTAGGGCAGTCGAGCAGATTAAAGTGGCAAGAAAATTAGGATTAGGTTGCATGTTAGGTTGCATGGTTGAGAGTAGCCGCTCTATATCAAACTACGTAATGATGAGTGATCTTGTCGACTATTGCGATTTAGATGGAAGTTTGTTTTTGGCCGAGGATCCCTTTAAAATGATAACTGTAAATAACGGAATTATTCACCTATGAGAATTGGATACGACGCAAAAAGAATCTTTCATAATTGGCGAGGACTTGGAAATTATTCAAGGGATTTAGTGAAAGGACAAAAACATTATTTTCCAGAAAATGAATACCTCCTTTTTTCTCCACAGTTTAAAAGTGATCGCGCGATTGAATTTAGTCGTTCGTTTGGAGAAGGGAATATCTTCCAACCAAGCGGATTTTTTTCTAGGCAATTTCCTTCTGTTTGGCGAAGAAATTTGGCCAGTGAACTAGTTCAAAAAAAAGTTGAGCTTTTTCACGGATTAAGTCATGAAATTCCTTACGGACTTAAAAAAAATGGCATTAAGTCAATTGTGACCATTCATGATTTGATTTTTATGCGTTATCCAGAATATTTCCCCTGGATTGATCGTCGTGTTTATTTGTCCAAAGTAAAACATGCGGTAAATGAATCCGACTGCATTATTGCCATTTGTGAGCAGACCAAAGAGGATTTAATAAATTTTCTAAATGTTCAACCGGAGAAAATTCAAGTTTGTTATCAGTCATGCCATGAGCAATTTCAAGCAGGGCCATCCAATGATGAGGCCATTCAGCTCGTTCGAAATAAATATAAACTTGAACAAGATTATTTTTTATTTGTAGGTGCATTAGAGGAAAGAAAAAATATATTGAATTTAATTGAAGGCTTTTCATATTTTGGGCCAAGTAGAGAATTAATTATTATTGGCCGAAACTGCGAATATCGTAATCAAATTGAACTTAAAATTAAACAAACTAATATGGACAACAGTGTTCGAATTTTGACGGATGTTCCAAGTGAGGATTTGCCGGCCTTGTACACAGGCGCAGATATTTTTTGTTTTCCAAGCTTCTTTGAAGGATTTGGAATACCTTTAATTGAGGCTATGTTTTGTGGCACGCCCGTTATTACTTCCGAGGGAAGTTGTTTTCCTGAGGTTGCCGGTAAGGGTGCTTTGTATGTAAACCCATTAAGTTCATTTCAAATAGCAAAAGCAATGTATGAAATAACGACAAAACCTGAGCTAAGAGAGCAGCTAATGATGGAAGGGGCAAAGCAAGTTGAAAAATTCTCAAGTGAGAATACAAATCAACGACTCAACGAAGTGTATCAGCAGGTCATGAACAGTTGAAAGAGAGTATATGACTTTATTCTTTTTTAGTGATTAGCGATAAGTTAGAGAGCTTGTATTTTTTTAATAGATCTAATACTAAGACAACACGCTTATATTCAACAGTCTCATCGACTCTTAAGAAAACGGGAGTCTCTTTTTTTCCATGCCCTTTAAGGCTTTCTTCAAACTCTGTGATGGTATAGATTTTACCGTTCAGTGCAATCTCTGTTTTACTTAATTCTACATTGAGATTTTCGCTTTTTGATTCTTTGGTTTCTTCCGTTGACGAAGAGGGAAGATTTAAAAGCAAGGCTAATTCTTCTTTTTTAAATACCGTTGAAACCATAAAAAAGATAAGGAGAAGAAAAACAACATCAATTAATGGTGTAAGGTCAGGGGCGAGTGTTTCTCTAGTTCTTTTTTTCATTATAAAACTTTAGATAGTAATAATTTTTCAAGATGAGACTCAAGTTCATCTAAATTGCCTAATAAATAGTTGTGCCCAATATAATGAGGAATAGCAACGATGAGACCACCTACCGTTGTGATAAGCGCTAGAGAAATTCCATTTGCAAATGATGAAGGATCTCCCATTCCACCTTTGGCCATTTGGCTAAATGACATCAAAACACCGATAACTGTTCCTAGTAGTCCAAGAAGAGGAGAAATTGCTGCAATAATCTTGATCGTGTTTAAACCTTTTTCAAGCTTACTCATATAATAGCTCAGCTCTTTTTTACTAAGTTCAACAACTGCAGAGGTATTTTCTTTATTTATTTTATAATTGTTATTGTAAAGGTCATCGGCCAAGGCTTTGGCCGTCATATCGACTCTCTTTTTCTCTGAAAGAAGTTCAAAGAATTTATAAAGCATCAAGGCTATTCCAATGATGTTTATACCAACGAGGATATACATTATCACGCCACCTTGATTAATATAGTCTAAAATTCTCATTAAATGATTCCTTATTAAAATTCTTATTTATTGTCGCTTCTTGGAGACTTATTGGCAATATTTGAAATCTTGCAGAGTTTTGTTACCATAATTGACTAAAAAACACGGCGAGGATGAATGAATAAAATAATTTTTGTACTGATGATAATGTTAAATTTTGCTTGTGATGCAAATAAAGGATTGAACTCAACCAGATACTTTTCTTCGAATGCAAAAAACTTAGAAGGGAAGTATTCTTTTGTTGGCCGTAAGTATGCCATTTCTACACAAGGAAAGTACTCAACCAATGCAGGAAAAAAGATGTTTGAGCAGGGGGGAAACATTTATGATGCTTTTACTGCCATCTCTTTTGTGATTAGTGTCGAGCGTCCCCAATCTACGGGGATCGGTGGCGGAGGTTTCTTGGTTCATTATGCGCCCGACAAAATGAGCTCTCCTGAGGCCGTTGATTTTAGAGAAAAAGCTCCATTAAAAGCACATGCAAAAATGTATCTTGATGAACAGGGGAATGAATTAAAGGGAACAAGTATTGTTGGTGTTGATGCCGTAGGTGTTCCCGGTCTTGTTGCAGGCGTGTTAGAGATTCACCAGAAATACGGAAAACTTCCTCTTGATGTTGTTTTATCCCCAGCAATAGAATTGGCCGCGAAGGGCTTTCCTGTGTACCCTGAACTTGCCTTTGCGCTAAATTATAAAAAAGAAGATTTAGAAAAATTTGAGAGTTCAACAAAAATCTTTTTTAGGAATGGACAACCTCTTAAAGAAGGAGATGTATTAGTTCAAACAGATCTTGCCAATACCATTAAAATGATTGCTCAAAAGGGAAGAAATGGTTTTTATCAAGGTAAAGTGGCTCAATCAATATCTCAAATATCAAAAAAAATTGGGCGAGCCTTCATTACACAAAAAGATTTTGATCTTTATAACGTTAAGTATCGAGAACCTGTTAAAGGAAGTTTTCGAGGTGATACAATCTATTCAATGTCGCCTCCAAGCTCTGGCGGTGTTCATGTTATTCAAATTTTAAATATCCTCTCTAATGTTGATTTGCGTTCAAAGGGGCCGAGTAGTCCAGAGTCTATTCATTATGTAAGCGCAGCAATGCAAGCGGCATTCGCTGATCGTGCGGAGTATTTAGGTGACGCTGATTTTACTGATGTCCCCGCTTCGGGCTTAATATCAACAGGTTATGCAAAGAAGATTTTTTCAAGTATTCCAAAAAGAAAAGCGGTCAGAAAAAATGATAGAGGTCATGGCAATCCCTTTGCTTTTGATAAAGACCAAACG
>JAURQB010000133.1 GCA_030836365.1 Bdellovibrionota bacterium
AATAGACTGCGGGCCGCCGCTTAGAACAAGTGCCTCTGGACGTTCGTTATTTTTCCATCTTTTAACTAACGTGTTGTAGGTGATAATTTCACTACTGTGTCCAATTTCTCTACTCCGGCGAGTAATGAGCTGAGTATACTGAGAGCCAAAATCAACAATCCATACTGCTTTGTTATTCACGAACAAATCCTTTTCTAAATAGAGTAATTTGGAGCTTCTTTGGTGATCATCACATCATGTGGATGTCCCTCTTTTAGTGAAGCTTGGGAGATTTTAATAAAAATGGAATTCTCACGAAGCGCTCCTAGCGTCGGCGAGCCCGTATAGCCCATCCCCGACCTGATGCCCCCGAGCAACTGATAAATGTTACTCGACAATGTTCCGCGATAAGGAACCTGGCCTTCGATTCCCTCTGGTACAAGTTTATTCATTTCATCGACATCACCTTGGCCATAACGATCTTTACTTCCTGCACTCATGGCACCGAGTGAACCCATCCCACGATAAACTTTATAACTTCTTCCTTGATAAAGAATTCTCTCTCCTGGTGTTTCATCAGTTCCTGCAAATAAGCTCCCCACCATTACCGTGCTTGCTCCCGCGGCCAATGCTTTGACCATGTCACCTGAATATTTAATTCCGCCATCAGCAATAAAAGGAACACCTTCTTTATGACAAATTGTTGCACACTCAAGAAGCGCGCTAAATTGAGGAACACCGATTCCGGCAATCACTCGAGTCGTACAAATTGACCCTGGGCCAATTCCAACTTTAATGGCATCAACACCAGCGGCAATTAAATCGTTACACGCTTGCGCCGTAGCAACATTTCCTGCAACAATATCAACATTATTAAAACGTTTTTTTAATTCTTTAACGGCCTCGATAACGCCCTTCGAATGCCCATGCGCAGTATCCACAACAATCGCGTCTACATTAGATCCCACCAAGTGCTCCGCACGAATGAGTTCTTTTGGGCCAACACCCACAGCAGCCGCGACACGAAGTCTTCTGAGAGAGTCCTTACTACTAAAAGGATGGGTGATACTATTTTTTATATCTTTAATCGTGATCAAGCCCTTAATTTGTCCCTTACTATCAACCACAGGTAGTTTTTCAATTCGATGTTGATGAAGAAGTTTTTTTGCGAGAGTTAAATCACTACCATTAGTTGTCGTAATCAAACGTTCATGTGGCGTCATGATGTCTGCTACTTTTAAAGAGTCATTTTCTTCAAACTGGATATCACGCCCCGTAATGATCCCGACGAGTATATTTTTTTCATCAACAACCGGAAATCCGGTGATTGAATGTTTTGCAGACAATGTTTTAAATTCACGCAAGGACAAATTCGGTGAAATCGTAATGGGGTCAAGTATCATACCCGCTTCATATTTTTTTACTTTCTCGACCTCTTTTGCCTGAAGCTCGAGTTAGGTTTTTATGAATAACTCCAATCCCTCCTTCTTGTGCCATGACTATGGCAGTTGCCGATTCTGTTACTGTATCCATGGCAGCCGAAACGATTGGGATATTTAGCTCGATATTTTTTGAGAATGAGGTTTTTAATGAAGTATCACTTGGTAAGATTTCACTTTTACTGGGTTTAATCAAAACATCATCATAGGTATAAAAACTCTCTATGTTCTTTTGGGACATCCACTTACTCCATCATAAATAAGTGGATATTATCTCTAAGTTTCTGATTTTTATCTTTTATGGGAATAACTATCCTCCAGTAAATTGGAGTGGAGATTTATTCTCAATAATTTGTATTGAAATCATCCTTGTAGCTATCTAATTCATTAATTAATTGATGAAGTTCTATCTTATGTTTTTGTTGACTTTTATACTCCTCAACTAAATCGATTTGAAAATCATCATTCTGCTCTAAATTAAGACTTGGTGAAACAGAAGCAGGACTTCTCACTTGATTCGTCGGTGATATATTTTTCACCAATTTCTTTTCAGGCCAAAAAATATTTATTTTCACCGGGTGAGTTGGTAGTGTTGGTTCCTTTTTTATCTTTTTTAATTTCCCTAGCTCTTTTTCCATTAAATTTTGGCCAGTATTTTTTTTATCGTCTAGGTCTGATATGTTTTTGGAAGCGAGAAATCGACCACCTGGAGATACATTTACTACAGGTTTATAACTAGACACGCGTCCGCCAACAATAACGTTTTTTTCAAGAGGCTCTATCCCACTAAATAAGGAAACAACTTTCAAATAAGATTTTTTACCTATCGGTGTGGATTTTCGTGGATTTCCATTCTCATAATTTTTTTCAACAAACGAAAATGTTCCCGCTTGAACCCTCTCTGAAAAAAAAGATCGCTCTATATTTGATAAATCAAAATGACCGGTAATCGTTAGAACTTGAGTCTTATGCGCACCAGGATCGTAGGAGACTATTCCCTCGACTTGATTAAATACGACTTGTGCATTCGCGGTCTTCAATACCGTATCGTTTGAACTCCCTCTCCCTTGAACCCAAAGGTAACCTGACTTTAGCTCTAGTAAATTTTTCATAAAAGTTAAGTTACTAGAACCACTCAAATGAATAAGACGATCATGATAATCTGCGATAGTTAATTGCCCACCGACTTCGGTTGTTACACTGGAGTAATCATTTATTGTCATTCCAACAGATCCATCTAGAATATTTCCATCAGAAAAAACAAAGACTTTACCAGATAAAGATTTTATAACACCTACTGGCTTGGCATAAACTGTCATTGAACTCAAAAACGTGAGCAGTAAAAACTTAGCGGTAATTTTTGTAAATCGTGTCATAATGCCTACTAATTAATTTCCATTCTTCTGTATTTCTATATTTTTTTCGAAACTCTTCTACTGTTAGAAAAAAACTTTTCTTATTACCTTTTTTCAAACTAATTAATGCTCTCCAAAGTTTGGCGCTTCTAAAATAATTTGAATGGGGGTAGGTTCCAATTATTTTTTCAAATGATTCTTGAGCCCAATCAACATGCTGACCGCTCTCAAATGAGCTTATGCCTAGCTTATAAAAAACCTCGTCGGTAATCAGCTGATGCCTTGGGAATTGAAAAACTAGTGTTTTCAAATATTGAGCAGACTTTTCAAACTCACCGTTACTAAATGCTTTTCTGCCACTTGAGATCAGCTGCTGAGGAGACCATCGATATACATGGAACTCCACAAGGTCGTTATCTGGGGATACCGGAATAACACTTGCGATTGACCGGTTTAACTTATTCTCATTACTTAACGTTAAAAATTCATTTTTATTTTTTAATTCATTTACCTGAAATTTCAATGATGTTAGTTCTTTTCTAAGAATCCTATTTTCTTTTGCAAGTAATAATGAGGTATTTCTCATATTGGCAAACTCTTGAGCACCTTTATGTACACCGCAGCTTTGCAAAATTGGTAAAGTTAAAATAAATAAGTAGTTTTTAATTTTCATAAACATCGTCCATTAATTTCACAATTAATTTTCGGCGTTTAGTTCATGGATATAAATGACTGGGGTACAAAAAGTACTAAACGGTAGGTTTTGCCGCTAATTTTAAGATTTTTTAAAAAAAGTTATCAGGCAACTAGTCTGTATTTTTTTGGTAACCAGTTTTGCCACTCTGAGGGGTCGTTCTCTCTCATTTTTATCACGATCTGTGGCGTCCACTTAGGTTTATAGGGATTACGCTTAAGCTTCACTCCCATTTCCCGTAGTAATCTATTACCCTTTTTAGAGTTACACGGGCCACATGCTGTGACGACATTCTCCCAAGTATTTTGGCCACCTCGACTGACTGGAATGACGTGATCAATAGTCAAGTCTTTTACTGACCCGCCCCGTCCACAGTATTGACATTCAAAATTATCTCTAAAAATGATGTTAAAGCGGGAAAACTTAACAGTTCTCGCCGAACGATGAAGATTAAAAAGTCTCAACGTTTTTGGCAACTGTAGGGATAGTCGGGGGGATCTGATACTAATATCTTCGTAGTTATCAATCGCTTCCGCTCGACCTGTTAAAAGTAAAATAATGGCCCTTTTCCAGTCAATTACTTCAACTGGGGAAAACGAGCTGTCCAACAATAGTGTTCTCATACAACAGAAACTCCTCATAAAGGTTCAAAAATGTGTTTTCCAGCCCAATTCCATCATAACACAACTCCCAATAGCGACTAAAAGCTACTACTTCCGATTAATTTTATTTAAAATAACGCCCATATAAGTGGGCACTTATATTTATCAATATGCTTAAAAAAAAGTTAGAATATATAAGTAAAAAAAATAAAATCTGTAGGATTTAAGATATGAAATTATTCAACGCAAGATTACCCATGCTTATTTTTTTGAACCTTGTTTTTAGTACTCTTGTTTTCTCATCAGACGAAAAGATTCCGGACGTCCTACTAAAATATAATATTCAAACGGTAAGTATAAAAAATAGCTCTTACATGGTTTTTAATTTTTCTAATATTCCTCACTGGCATACTTATTGGAAAAACCCAGGAGATGCAGGATTTGGACCGAATTTTAAATTTACGTCAGAAGATGGATCGAAAATAAAATTCTCTCCTTTAGAGTGGCCCTCTCCTGGTAGATATATTGAGCCCGGAGATATTTGGGCGTATGGCTATGAAGGTGATTATTCTTTTTTCTTTGAGTTACCAAAAAATTATAACGGAAATATAAAAGCTGATCTAAGTTGGCTTATTTGTAAACATATATGCATCCCAGGAAAATCGAGCGCAGTATTTGAGTTAGAGCGATCTGTACTTACCAATGTAAATATAAAAGAAAAGAAGCTTATTTTGAAAGAGCTTTCTATATCAGAGCTTGGCTCACGAATAGATAACTTACCGACTTTAGCTGAGAATTCTTACAACAAAATTGATATAATTTTGGCAAAAGAAGAGAGTACACCAAATACACTGGCCCTCTTTTATAATACTTCTGCAATTGAAACGACCTCTATTAACTTTCTTCAAAATAGAAATTTAATATTTCCCTACCCTCACCCCTATCTAGAGTTTAAACATGAAAAGTTATACCAGGATAAAGGAGGTGCAATATATGCAAAGACCCTTATCGAATGGAATGGGATGTATGAAGACCCAGAAATTCCTTTTCCCCAAGATAATGTATTACCTGAAAATCTCAAATTATCATTTGATTTTCATGATGCAAAAAATTTGAAAAATTATCGGATCAATAAAACATTCTCAAAACTTTACGATGCAACTAAATTAAACGCATTTTTATCAATCTTGAAACCGTTTGAGTTATCTCCTAAAGATTCATCAAAACGAGAAGTAAATACACCAACACAATCAACGGCCGAAAAATCTCACTTTCTCGAATTGTTGAATTTTATTTTCTTGGCGATTTTGGGAGGTTTTATTTTAAACTTTATGCCTTGTGTACTTCCTGTCATTAGCCTTAAGATTTTTGGTCTCGTTAATCAGACCAATCAAAACAAATCACAAATCATCAGACACAACCTTCTTTATACTGCTGGAATTATTTCAACCTTTTGCATTCTTGCCTTAGTCGTCGTTTTACTTAAACTATCAGGCCAAGCGATTGGTTGGGGGTTTCAAATGCAAAGCCCTACATTCATCGCATCCATTTCTATATTTTTATTTCTTTTTTCCTTAAACCTTTTTGGCATGTATGAATTCATTACACCGGGCGGAAGTACTCTTGGATCCATCAAGATCGAGGGAGCAAAAGGAGACTTTCTCAATGGTGTTCTTGCAACAATTTTATCTACTCCGTGTTCGGCACCATTCTTGGGAACTGCACTCGCATTTGCCTTCACCTCTGGGCCGTTGACAATTTTTCTTATTTTTATCTCAGTAGGTATTGGGCTGGCATCTCCCTTTTTACTAACCGCCGCATTTCCTAGCACGATTAAATTTTTCCCAAAGCCTGGAAATTGGATGAACCATTTTAAAAAATTTCTCGGTCTCTCTCTAATCATCACTGTTTTTTGGCTTGTGAGTATTTTTGTTCAATTAAATACCGACGAATTCTCTCTCTATTTGCTTATTACCCTTTTTATGATTGGGCCGATTGCCATTACCATTTATCAAAAAATTAAGAAAAATATTTTTATCCTTCTCACTGCTTTTACACTGACCATCATTGGACTCATTAACATCGGGCAATCTCCAAAAGTTGACTCAAAAGATGAAATAGCAATGTCTGAAACAATTAATAAATTTGGAATGAAATGGAATCGATGGAATCCAGACATCATAAATGAATTCCAAGGTAGCAAGAAAAAAACCTTTATTGATTTTACCGCAGATTGGTGTCTAACTTGTAAGGTTAACGAAAAGCTAGTGATCAACACAAATGATTTTAGATCAATAATAAAAGATACTGGCGCAAATCTAATTATGGGAGACTGGACAGATGGAAACCCCGAAATGACAAAATGGTTACAAGAAAATAATATGGCCGGAGTACCTGCATATTTTGTCATCGATAATCAAGGTAATCTTCACAATTTAGGCGAAACAGTATCGACGGAAAAAGTTAAGCAGCTACTAAAAAATTGATTTAATCGATTTCAAACTTGGACGGTAGCTGCATGAGATTTTCTATAATTTGTCTTGGGCTTTTATCCTCATATAAAACCTCATAGATTCCATTGAAAATTCTTGCCCGAATTTCATATTTTTGAGACAAGCGATGAGCAGCAAGAGCAGTTTTATGGCCCTCGACAACTGATCGTTGAGAATCAATGATTTCTTTTGCTTTTCGCCCTTTGGCCAATTCCATTCCAAATGATTTATTTCGGGATAAATCCCCCGTCGTTGTCAGAATTAAATCTCCCATCCCTGACAGGCCGTAGAAAGTTTCTGGCCTAGCGTTAAAAACTTTCCCAAAGCGAAGCATCTCGGCAATACCTCGCGTAATCATCGCTGCACGTGTATTGTGATTATAGCCAAGCCCCTCAATTATTCCCCCTGAAATCGCTAAAATATTTTTTAGCGCGCCACCTAACAAAACGCCCTTAATGTCATATGCTAAAAACACTTTAAAATAAGGACAGATAAGCATGTCAGCAACTTGCACAAGCACTGGCCGACTTCGCCCGGCCATGGAAGCAAGAGTAATTTGTTTATCCATTATCTCGGAAGCAAACGAAGGCCCACTAAGAAAAGTAAATGAGTCTTTAAATTTGGGAAATAAATCAAAATAAAGATCATCAGGAAGCTCCAGAGTGTCTGGATCAATTCCTTTTGATAAGCAAACAACAGGAGCCTTTTTGATTAAAAGCTTCTCTACTTCTTCACGATGCTTCGTAAAAAATGGAATGATGGCAGATGTTGGTAAGCCTGAAACAATAAGTTGAATATTATTTTGATCTGCTGCTAGGTCATCAAAACTTAAAATGGCCGAGACATTACTATTTAATTGTTTGCCAGGGAGGTAAATACTATTTTCACCACGATTGATCCCATCAAACACATCGCTTGAACGAACTAGAATATAAACACGCTGAAAGCTCTCTGAAATTAAATTGGCAACAGATGTACCAAATGCACCACCACCGATAACCAGAGCAGTATTATATTTTTTGTCCATTTAAATCCTCCCTGATTTAAACTTTTATAAAAGAATAAGCCCTTTAATTGTCGAAGCCAGCTCATAAATATGAATTATCTCTTCACTATTTTGACATAATTTTTGAAAATTTACACTTAGATAGTTTCCCTTCTTAGAAGCACGGTACTCAATCTTTTCTTTCGGAAACATTAACTCGATTTCTTTTTCTTTGTCTTTTGGAATGATGAATTTAAAACGATAACTTGCCGGCCAATCGTATTCATTTTCTAAGAGTGCTTTCATTTTTAACCATTTATCGGCCATTCGCTACTCTCCCTTGTTATTGCATATTATTTATTAAAAGAATTAGGTCCATTACTTCTCGGCCGGCACCCTCTCCACCAACTTTGGAGCTAATATAGTCGACCTTTTCTTGAACGATAAATGAAGCACCAGGTACTGAAGCTGAAAAACCCACTTTTTCAAGTAGCGGTATATCAAAAATCTCATCACCCATATAAGAAATTTCATCATCATTCAAATTTAAGTGTGTTTTCACAGACTCATATGCATCAACTTTATCTTCATTTCCAAAATGACAAAGCTCTTTGGGGATTCCAAGATTATTGATAAATCTCTCTGTCAGTCCACGCGAATCCCCTCCAGAAATAATCCCCACGTGAATACCATTTGCCATCAATCGCTTCAATCCATAACCATCATAAATATTAAAGTAGCGGTTCCAGCCCATTTCTTCACCAGTATAAAATACTCTTCCATCAGTAAGAATACCGTCCACATCAAACAATGCGCATTTTATTTTGGTCAATTTGTCTCTGTGTACCTCTAAAATGTCTTTTGGATTTTTAGTTAAACTCATCAACAACCTCTTTTATTTTTACTAATTGCCCAACAACTTGGCCGACCTTTTTCAAATCAAGACAAGTTGCCGGGTCAGATAAAGCTTTGTCTGGAGTAGGATGTGTCTCCATAAATATGCCATCAGCTCCAGCTGCGATAGCGGCCCTTGCAAGCACTTCAATTTGCTCTCGCTTGCCACCAGTAGATTTACCTAAACCTCCAGGGCGTTGCACACAATGAGTGGCATCGTGAATAACTCTCGCACCAAAACTTTTCATTATTTTAAAAGAGCTCATATCAACAACAAGGTTATTATAGCCAAAGGAAGTGCCACGCTCCGTTAACATTAATGAGCTTACAGGAAGAAAGCCCTCTACTTTTTTGACAATATTATTTGCTTCCTCTGGAGAGAGAAATTGGCCTTTTTTGACATTTAGTTCACGGCCAAACTTCTCACACGCTTTCGCTGCCGCTACAACCAAGTCTGTTTGACGACATAAGAAAGCAGGAATTTGTAAGATATCAACAACTGAAGCGACAGGTTCACATTGTTCGGGCAAATGAATATCTGTAAGCGTTGGGACATTATAAGTAGCTTTTACTTTAGAGAGAATCTCCAACCCTTTTTCCATGCCCGGGCCACGATAGGAGTCAAACGATGAGCGATTAGCCTTATCAAAACTTCCTTTGAACGTGAAATGTACTTTGTCTTGTACGGGCTTAATCGCCTCCTGAATTTTTCCAGCTACTTCAAGCGCGATTTCCTCACTTTCTAAAACACAAAGGCCACAAATTAGATTTAATTTTTTCATTTAAGCTCTCCCATACTGGCAAGAATAAAGCTGGCAAAAAGAGGATGTGGAGAAAATGGTCTCGACCTAAACTCAGGATGATATTGGCAGGCAACGAAAAATGGATGATCCTCTAATTCGATTAACTCGACTAAGTCGAGCTCTGGGTTTTTGCCAGAAATGGTCAAACCGCTTTTTTCATACTGAGAAACAAAATCATTATTTACCTCTAATCGATGACGATGACGTTCACTAATCATCGCTTCACCGTAAACCTCTCTCGCCAGACTCTTCGGCTTTAACTCACAGTTATAAGCACCTAACCTCATGCTGCCACCCTTCGCAACATCTTTGCTCTGTCCATCAATGAAATCAATGACCGGTGTACCAGGTGTTTCAAACTCACTACTGGTCGCATCCTTGATGCCACATACGTGCCTTGCAAACTCAATAATCGCAAGTTGCATTCCAAGACAAATTCCAAAAAATGGGAGGTTATTTTCTCTAGCATATTTAATGGCGTTTATTTTTCCCTCTGTCCCCCTCTCCCCAAAACCGCCAGGAACGAGAATACCATTGACGTCTTTGAGCAAGCTTTCTGTCCTTTTTTGACTCTCCATTTCCTCCGCATCAATATAGACAGGGACGAATTCGACCTGATTAGCGATTGCGCCATGATGAAGAGCTTCATCAAGAGACTTATAAGATTCAATTAGTTCAGTGTACTTTCCGACGATACCAATTTTTACTTGCTTGGTTGGATTTTGATAGTTGTAAATAACCTTCTTAAGGTCATCAATACTTGGAGCGGCTGTCCACATTCCCAAAAGCTCTGTTATTTTTTCATCTAGACCCTGCTGGTGAAAATCCATTGGCAATTGGTAAATGCTATCAAGATCAATTGAAGTAAAAATTTGATCTTTGGGTACGTCACAAAAAAGAGATAGTTTTTGTCTAATACTATCATCAACTTCTCTATCGGCCCGACAGATAATGATATTGGGAAATAAGCCAATGGAGCGCAATTCTTTAACTGAATGTTGAGCCGGCTTAGACTTAATTTCTCCGGCAGCTCCAATATATGGTAGAAGAACCAAGTGGATAAATAGAACATTACTAGGCCCAACATCGTGGGCAAATTGTCTAATCGCTTCGATAAAAGGCAAGGACTCAATATCCCCTACCGTTCCGCCAATTTCGCCAAGTAAAACTTCACTTCCCTCTGCTGCGAGATGAATACGTCGCTTAATTTCGTCAGTAATGTGAGGAACAACCTGCACTGTTTTCCCCAGATACTTTCCATCTCGCTCATTTTCGATAACTTTTAAATAAGTTTGTCCTGACGTAAAGTTACTCGCCTTCGTCAGCGTCAATGAGGTAAAACGCTCGTAGTGCCCAAGGTCAAGGTCGGTCTCGGCGCCATCATCTGTCACAAAAACTTCACCATGCTGAGTTGGACTCATCGTTCCAGGATCAACATTTATATAGGGGTCCATTTTTAACATAGAGACCTTGATTCCTCGCCGCTCTAGTAAACAAGCAATACTTGCAGAGGCAAGACCTTTACCTAAGGAGCTCGCAACTCCACCTGTAAAAAAAATGTATTTTTTATTCGGCTTACTCATTTTAATTTTTCCTCCACCTTTGCGATGTCTTCCGGTGTATCAACGCCTTGAAGGCGCTCATTCACTTTAATTGCTCCAATTGTTAAACCATTTTCTAGAGCACGAAGCTGCTCCAGTGACTCTATCTTTTCATAATGCCCAACAGGAAACTCACAAAAACTTTTTAGTGCCTCAGGTTTAAATGAATAAATTCCTACATGTGCATAAAAATTCTCTCTACTTTGATGTCGATCAAAAGGAATTTCCGATCGAGAAAAATATAAACAGCGGCCACTGCTTGGGCAGTAGATGGCCTTGACTGTATTAGGGTCCTTTCCAATTTCATTGTCTTCTCTAACAACGGTCGTTATATCGAAATCACTACCTAAATGAAATTGACAAAGATCCTCGATAATTTTGGGAATAATCAACGGTTCATCGCCTTGAACATTAATAACCAGGTCATAGTTTTTTTGTTTAAAATGCCGCTCCAAAGCCAGAGCAATTCTTTCAGTACCTGATTCAGTTTCATCATCAACTAAACAAACTTTTCCAGCAAAAGCCTCGACGGCTTCTTTTACTTTTTCGTGATCTGTAACAACACAAACGTTAAAGTTTATTAAACCCGATGAGCTCAAGCTTACTCTCTCATATACCCATTGAATCATGGGCTTTCCAGCAATTAAGGCCAGGGGTTTGCCAGGAAATCTTGTCGAGTCAAACCTAGCAGGAATTAGCACTAAGATATTTTTTGGGGCCATTGATGAATCCGAAATTTATTAAGGGTAGAATGTATCACTTTACGATTCTTTCGGCAAAGATATGTTACTTTAGCATTATGCGTAAATGCAGTTTCTTTCTCTCTATATTTTCACTCTTCTCTTTGAGTCTTATCCAAAATACCTTGGTGGCGAAAATCGACTTTGACACCTATCGTGCACCTTCGAGTAGTTATCACTGTAAAGAGCTTGGCACACAAAGAAGTGAGAACCTGCGAATCAAAAAAGAACTCACCGGACTACTTGAGCGAAATGCTAGATTAATAAAAAATACCCCACGAGAAAAAGAGTCGGTATACAGAAAATTAGTATTTCTCCGTGGTGAAATAAAATTCAAACTAGAGAAACACATATTTAAATTAAAGGCAGTGGAAGAGAATATCGTCCGTCGTGGCTGCCCTAGCATACTGAGCACCAATATATAATATTCTTCCAAAACATATCATTAGTATTTATTTGTTCCCAATAATTCACTATTTTTAGTTAATGCTTTAGAATTATTGTAATAAATAAATTTTCTTGGAGTTAACCATTAAAGTTCTAATTGTTGCCATCATGTGGACATTAAATTTTTCATTTAATGCTTTTTCAAATGTTATGACAAAAGGCATTTCCAACTATAACTATAAACCAATCTCAATGAAAGCAGCGATTCAACAAGGAATTCAAAAAAACCATGGTGTAGGAATTAGAGATCATCAAAGAGGTGTACTCAATCTGACGTGGGAAGGCCAGTGGTCTGCATTTTGG
>JAURQB010000134.1 GCA_030836365.1 Bdellovibrionota bacterium
AAAGGAAGGGCGACCCCAGACCCGGCCACTTCTTCTGTAACCTCTGGGCAAAAGTTTAAACTGAGCTTTCGGCAATTGTTTTCAAATTTCTTTTTGGCTTTATTACAACTAAAATTAATCGAAGTATGTGGTCTAGATTTGCTGCTATCAACCTCCATGTCTTCGAAATTTGTTTCTAAACATTCCAACGAAAAGCTTGTTTCTTCATAGGGAGCAGGGCAGGAAAAAGTTAAGGTCCTAGTAGAGTACTCATAATCGTCGTTTACTCTAGGTTCAGGTTTATCAAGAGAACAACATGATTTGATAACATTTTTCTCTAACCTTTTGCACTGATAGCTAAGGCGGGAGCCTGAAGAGTCAAATGGGGAGAAGCGAGATTTATCTCCAGTGACTGATATCGACTTGTCTGGGGTAAGTCTGAGGTTTAAAAAGGAAATTAGCCCTAATATAATAAGGCTCAATGTCAGTGAAATATAAATTTGTTTTTTTTTCATTACACACCACAGATTAGGGTTTCTTAGATTCGGGATAATCAGAAGAAAAATTAAGACCTATAAACAAAAAATATTTTTTTCGCTCTAAATTTAAATTCAATAAGATACGATAAGGTTTTATGAAAAATATCCTACTTCTTTTAAATTTATTCGCAGCTTTTCAGGCAAGTGGTTATGAAATTAAATGGGTAAAGCAGCCTGAGATCAAAACAAAAGATAAAGTTGGAGCCTTAAAAACTCAGTCGATTTATGGAATGTTTTTTTCGAAAGAATTACCGATCAAAAAAATTGTCGCGATCACCAACACTGAAATAATTTCGACAACAGACAAGAGCGCTCGGTGTGAGGATGGTTTTTTTCCCGCCGAAGAGATGAGACTAGAGGACGTGAGAGAAATGAATCTCTCTGGCGTACGGGCCATAAGAGGTTTGTGGCGAGAGGGGTTTAAGTACGTTGTCATTTCCTGCGCCAACACGCAAGATGGTTATAAAGTTAGTTCGGCTTTTATTCGTTTGCCTTTTTTAAAACGCACCCTTCGCTCTACAACATTAATACAGCTTGGATTTTTTAACGATTCAAAATTAAAATTGACTGAAGAACGTAGGGTATATTTAAATTTTCTTCTTGATTCCCTACAAGAATATCTGGTTTCTTCGGCACACGGATTTACTGACACAAGTGATCTCGTGGACACGCTCGATGACACTCGTCGTTCTGTTGATACCCTAAATGAAACTATTTCAGAAACGAATAGAACCATCTCTGAAACGAATGGCATTTTAGAGCGAGAGTCTCAAGCGTGGCAGCTAGAATCTGGCAAGTGGCGTGACGAATCCGCCCAGTGGCGTGATGTTGCTAGTGATTTTCTGACAGCAAGTGAGCAATGGCGAGAAAGCTTCACGAGTGAAAGCGGCGCTTGGCGAGATGAAAGTGGAGCGTGGAGAGATGAGAGTGTCAATTGGCGTGAGCAAAGTGATGCTTGGCGAGAGCAGTTAGGAGATACTCAAAATTGGTTGTCTGAAACTTTTACGTCAGGAAATTTATTTAAACTCGCGCTCTCAACAGCCGCAGGGGCGGCGATAGGCTCTTTTGGCATGAATATGGTTTTAAATGGAATCACCTCTGGCGTGAGTAATTTAATCAATGTTTTGAAAAATAGGCACCAGCTAAATGAAGCAGATATTAGAAAATTAAAACAAAATTTTTCTCAAATGGATTCAACTTTAGGAGGACTCGAAGCAGAGCTTGATCGTCTAGTGATGTCTCTGCCGCTTATTCATTTTTTAAGTGAAGGAGATCCATATAATTACCTCGAACATATTCTTCGAAGTGAGCGAATAAAAACGGAATCGTATCTTGATGTCGTGAAAGAAGAAGACGATGAGAAACTTCGTGGTCTCAGTCGTCAACTAAGAAGAGCAAGGCAAAATGGAAATGAAGAACTGGAGAGTGCATATCAAAAGTGTATTGACTCCTATGATTTATCAGAGCAAGTGGAAACCCAAAAAAAGCTCGAAAGTATTGATGGGCTACTTGGGCAAATTAACCAACAGTACTTTAAAAATTTAAAGCTCCCTGATTTTTGCTCTAAGCTGGGAGATATTCTTCGCGCGTGGGAGGCCGCTGACGTGCAATTAAAAATTGCCAGGCTTCGCTTAATGAATGAAGGGCCAGGCGTTTCAGGTATTGTGCGAGATCGATACGATGAGCTAATGAAGCTTGCTAAAAAATCGAAGCGAAAAGTGAAGCGAAATATCAAAAAAACAAAAGCGCGAGCAAATCAAATTCTGAAATCGGCTACTCAAGATATTCGTGATAATTTTCTTGAGACTTACAACCATGGGGTCTTTAAAGAAGAATTTTCACAATGCCGTTATTCCTGGTGTCACGAGGGAGGCATGTTTAATGATGGAGTATCGTGTGAAACCGTACTGATGGATGTTCAACAAGGGCTTGAAGGTCCATCCTCTGGTGCACAAATTCCAGGTAATTTATATGATGTATTAATGAGTGAAGGATCAATTGAGGCAAGTATTTCAAGGTCTGATTTTAATCAACTTCCGAACATCGAGCATCTGAGAGCAATGGATAAAATGTCCAAGAAATATGAAGCGAAGTGCTTTAATCAAACATTTAAAAAGCATTACTCTACAGAAATAAATGAATCCATTCGCTGTGAAAATTTTGATCAGGTAGCCAACTTTGATGACTTGGTGAAGTGTAGTGGTGATCACATCCGAATTAGTGGGCTATATGCCGAAACCATGAGTAATTTAGGTTTGGCGCAAGAAAACTTATCTTCAATGGGTTCTCAAGGGAGCGCGGGTGTTGCTGTCGCGGCCGGAGCAATGGAAGAGCTCGCCCAAGCGTCTGCTGAGGCGAGGGATGATACTTCCGTTTTTTCAGGGCTAATACTAGAGGATTATAAAAATAAAGCGATCATTCAGGAGTATTGTCCTCTTATTCAATAGTTTTTTTGCTTTGTGCTATTTTTTATCGCTTGCCAAATAAAGGGACATTCAATAAATTATGCCCATTCCAAATGTGGGGGTATAGCTCAGCTGGGAGAGCGCTACGCTGGCAGCGTAGAGGTCATCGGTTCGATCCCGATTATCTCCACCATTTTTCCCGTGACTATTTTTGAAAGTTTTCTAACAAATGTGTAACTAATTGAATTAAAAACACAATTGTTTCCAATAGTTACGTTTAACCGCTTCTTTTGATGTTACTTGAGATTACAGGAGATTTCCTGAATTCGCCTAGAGTTGCCTAGACTACTGCCTAGAGCAATTCGCAAGCGATTTTTTGGTTATCAAAATTCGCAATTCGTAAAAAAATTGTGTCTGTTTTCAAGAGTTTAGCTTGTCGCATTACACTGGCAGAAAGTGCGAATTTTCAACCAGTGCAGTGATGGCAGAAGGCCGTTCTAAATCCAAGAGTAATTAACAATTAACTCACCAAGGAGAAAGAATGGAACAGTTAAAAATCCCCCGATGCAGACAAAAAATCATGCTGCCCGAAACAATAGCACTTCGGAAAATGCGCGATTTTTTAAAGCTTGATCGCAAGTCAGCGGCAATCTTAATCGAAAAATCTTCTAAGCAATTGGAAAAGATTGAAAATGGTTATGTTGAGGTCACACCACAACTTATTAATCATTTTGTAACAAACTATGGTTTTTCTTTAAAGAACTATGAATTGCTTGTTGCTGGCAAAATGGAACAAGTAAAAAGCAACCTTTGTCCCAAAAAGGAAAAGGTACTTGAAAACAATTCTCTAAGAAGAAGTTACAAAAAGGTCATTATAAAGGAAGCAAGGGCTTTGCAAGTATTGCGAAAACTTCAAGGGCTTACTCAATATAAGGCAAGCTATCTTTGTGGCTATAGCAGAACTGCAATTGGTCATATTGAGAATGGCCGTATTGAAATACCCAAGAGTCGTATTTGTCACATAGTTAAGTCGTATGGATTCACTATGAAAGACTTTGAATATCACATGAAAGCAGATGTTTTTGTCACAGAGATTCAAGACGACTGTATTTCAATTATAAAAGCACTTGGCGAAGACAAACTTAAAGCAGTGTACCCACTACTATCAACTTTCAAAAATTAATATAACTTTAAGGAGACAATATTATGAAAACAACAGAATCAAATTCAAATACGAAAAACGACAGCTTTACATCAATTAGAGTTAAGAAAAATACTAAAAGTGATGTAAATAAATTTCTGGATAAGGCCAACAAGACAGAAGATTGTGGCAAGATAACTTTTGATGCCTTGATTAGCTATTTCCTAAAAAATGTAACAAATGAAGATATTGAAAAACTACAGATGCAATCTATCACTTGGGCACATGAGGACAAACGCCTTAAGCGACTTTGGGAGAAGAAAAAAGGCAAAGTTTCTGAAAATGAATGGAAGGAAATGCTCTATATTGGCCAGCTCTCTGAATTCATTACTGAGAATTCAAGGCTTCAGGTTGCTTCAAATGCCTAGAAGAATTGTATCAAACTATCAGGGGAAAATGGCGCAATTATCCCCTGATATTAGAGGTTTAGAAGTATATCTTGACAAACTACTGCGATTAGTGTAGTTTCAGAAGGAGTCATGGAGTGATTATTAAAAAGATAATATATTTTGTAACGGAAAATGGAAGTTCCCCCTTTGAGGATTGGTTCAATAAACTCGACAAATTAGTCAGAGTTATTGTGATCCGAACGATTCAAAGAGTGGCAAAAGGTGGAGCTAAGAAATCTATAAAGGCATTAAAAGATGGTGTCTTTGAAATGAAGGTACCACACGGGCCGGGTTATCGAGTGTACTTTGCTGAAGATGGAGATGACATTATCATTCTCCTAGTTGGTGGAGATAAGAAAACTCAAAGTCGTGATATTGATAAAGCAAAAGAGTATTGGAGGAATTATGGCAAATAGACATAGAGACTTTAACGAATTGGTTGCAACTCAGTTTGAAGATGCAGAGTTTGCTCAAGCCTATATTACTAACCTTATTAATGAGGAAGATATGGAGCTAGACGAGGCTTTGCGTGAAACGATTGTTTCAATGGGACTTCAAGCCTTTGCAGACAAAGCCGATATTTCAATTCAGTATGTGTCAGATTTCGTGAAGAAGAGAAAGAAGTTCTCAACTGAATCTATCGACAAATATCTTCAAAAAGCATTTGCATTAAAAATTAAGATGAGTGTTGAGTCAGTTAAAGGCGAAGTAGCGTAATGAATTGTCATTATGTCACTCGCTCACTGACTAAACCGTGGGAAGGAAAAGAACGTAAGCTAGTTTACTATGATTTTGAATCTGATTCCATCCTTGAAACTACATCAAAAAATCTTTTTGCTGAAAAAGACTTGATTGAAGAGAAATATGAAGATGCCCTAAGTAAATTGATAGAAAGGCCTCTTGGTATATTCAAGCAACAAATACTAGAAAAAAAACAGAATGAAGTTGATAACTGGAACGTCTTTCGAGCACTTTTTCTATACTTTTTTGTTCAAACAGCAAGATTCTCTAAATTTCTCGCTGAAGATTCAGAGAAACCAGAAAACACACTTGAAGAATTACTATCTATGGAAGAGGCTGCTCTAAATACGATTGTCTCTAAATATATGGAAAAATACTCTGTGGCGACGATTGGAGTTCCAGAAGATCATACATTGTTATTTCCAGAAACAGGTTTTTTCTCTTTTCCGTTAGTGGACTCTGGCTGTGTTACAGGATTTACATTCTCTTATGCCGTTCCTCTATTTCCTAATTTGGCATTAGCACTTGTTCCAAAAACATTAGAAAAATCTTATGAAGATCAAATTAAAAAGCAGCTAATGTCATACTCAGTTGGAATAAATGAAGACAATTGTAATCGCGTCGTTATTCCTGCAAATCTCTTAGATGTGAACAGCAAAGAGTCAATTATCAGTGGAATCAAATACTACAGGCAAATATCCATAGACACAGCTCAGAATATTCATAAACTAAGATCATTAGTTGTAGAGATGTACGAGAAGGTAGGTTTAAAAATTGGCCCTGCTTGATTCCAGTTTAATAATAGAAAAATAACTGCAACAATTTACAAGTAAATATCCTTAAAGTTGAAAAAAACGGAAATGACCCCATGTGACACCTTTGCAAGGCAGATATATGTTGTTTGATATAATACATGTCGAAATAGTGCTCTTAGGATAAAATATTTAAAACATCATTTAGATTGACATAAAAAAGAACATAGTCCAAAATTTACGCGGTATGCTTAAAAAAATGTATAAAATTTTAATTTTATCTTCGATATTTTCAATATGTTTATTTGAAATATCTCACCTTCACGCTCACGAACATGAGTGTGAGCATATAATACTTGAAAATCAAACTTCGCAGGATTTAGTCCACACAGACTCTTCTCATAATGTAGAGGAATCCAAGCACGAGCATGATGGCCATGAGCATTTAGTTTTAATTGCTAAAGTCGAAAGACAGAATAATACAAGTAATCTGGTTGCTCCAATAAACAACAATGTTAATTGTTCAAATTCACATATCACACCATTAAATTTTTATAATCATTGCAGGCTTTTATCAGCTCGGCGATATATTAAAGAACATTCCTTTTTGTATAAAAATCCACATCAATTCAGAAACAGATTTCTACTTATTTAAAAATTCTTAATATTTTAGAACCGCAGGTTCGTGAGTTTAATGCTCGCAGAATTAAGACTTTGAATCCAATACGATTCTAAGTCTGCTTTTAACAAATATTAAGGAATAAATATGTTTGATAAAATAATTAAATTTTCACTTAATAATAGAATCTTCGTACTCGGGGTTTCTGTTTTATTGATGGCATATGGCTTTTTTGAGCTAAATAGAATGCCTATAGATGTCTTTCCAGACTTAAATAGACCTAGAGTTACTATTATTACAGAGGCACATGGTCTTGCTCCAGAAGAAGTTGAAACGATGGTTACTGTACCATTAGAGTCTGCCTTGAACGGTGCTCCCGGCGTAATACAAATCCGTTCCTCAAGCGGTATTGGAATATCTCTGATCTATGTTGAGTTTGACTGGAATACAGACATAAAAGTAAATCGACAGCTAGTTGCAGAAAGACTGCAACTAGCTAAAGCAAATATCCCTGAAGATGTTACTCCAGCAATGGGGCCAATTACTTCTATCATGGGTGAAATTCAGTTTATTGGACTACAGGCTGACCCCAAAAAAGTGTCTCCACTAAAGTTAAGAACCCTTGCAGACACATTAGTTAGGCCAAGGCTAATGACAATCCCCGGAATTTCACAAATTGTTGTAATGGGCGGTGGTGTAAAGCAATTTCATATTCTACTTTCATCAAAAAAATTAGCTCAAAACAATATTTCTATTGATGATGTAAAAAAGAAAATTTCCCACCTAAGTGTAAATACAACTGGTGGCTTTCTAAATATAGAGAAAAGTGAATACCTTGTTCGGGCCTTATCGCGGGCCGGGTCTATTGAAGATATTGGGAACACATTTATTGCCAAAAAAAATAATAAAAATATTCTTCTTAAGCACTTAGGTTCTGTTGAAATAGGCACAAAAGAAAAACGTGGTGAAGCAAGTATTAATGGTAAACATTCCGTTGTATTAACAATTCAAAAGCAACCTAAAGCAAATACAGTGGAACTTACTAAAAAAATTGATGACTTGGTTGTAGAACTTAGAAAGTCACTTCCTAATGATGTCCAAATCAATGAAGACTTGTTTAAGCAGTCTAAGTTTATTGAAAACTCAGTCTGGAATGTAAAAGAAGCATTAAGAGATGGTGCGATTATGATCGCGATTGTTCTTTTTATGTTTTTA